>DNXU01000097.1 GCA_003505715.1 Cyanobacteria bacterium UBA8803
CCCATCCCCCATCACCCATCACCCATTACCCCAAAGATTACATTTAAGTTAAATTTTGTTAAATTATATAAAATACAGGTAAACATAGTCATATCAAGCGCATGGGTCTAATCAGGAATGCCGCGACCGCTCGGTGTGGCAATTTCCTGGTTAACCGGACGCCTTCATATGAACCTCCTTATAAAATAATGCATACCAGATTGCCAGACTCTAAGACAATGGATACCAGCGAGCTGTTGGAGCGCTATGCAATGGGCGAGGGGGACTTCAGCGGCTTAGACCTACAGGAAGTTAACCTAAATGGAGTAGTCCTCAGTAGAGTCAACCTAGCTGGTACAAACTTAAGTCTTTCAGTCTTGCAAAATGCTCAGTTGAGTGAGGTGAACCTAGCCGATGCTATGTTGTGGCGTACTGACTTAAGGCGTGCTAATCTAGCGCTTGCTAACTTAAGCAAGGCAATTTTGATTCGAGCTAATCTGAGCCATGTTAATTTAAGAAATGCCTTTCTAACGCGCACAGACTTAAGATTAATTAACTTGCGCTATGCTGACTTGCGAGGAGCGGATTTGACAGGTGCCGACTTGCGCTACGCCGACTTGCGGGGAGCCAACTTCACGGGAGCCAACTTGCGGAAAGTAGACTTGAGTGGAGCAAATCTCTCTGATGCTCAATTGGCTCAAGTGACCCTGACTGGAGCCGTTATCCATCGAGCCAACCTGAACCATGCCCTCGTTGGTAGTGGAGTTTATAACCCAATCAAGCGTACTGGAAAAGCAGTACCAGACTATCAGGTAGTTAATTGATCTATAATCAGGTTACTTGGTGCGATATGCTAAAGTTTCGGGGGGTCTGAAAGCCTTGAAATACTTGGCACAAAATAATTATTTAACGTTGAAGAGGGTATTATTATCGCTAAGAAACAACTAATTAACCATCAAATCAAGTCCGATCAAGTCCTTTTGATTGACCATGAGAACAACAATCGTGGTTTAATCAATACCTATGAGGCTCTACAACTAGCTGAGAAGGCAGGACTCGATCTTGTGGTGGTTTCCGAGAGCAAGGATGTTCCAGTAGCTAAGATTCTAGACTACGGCAAACATCAGTACCAACAGAAAAAACGTCAGCGCCAGAGCGCTAAACCAACGGTAAAGGAAGTTCAGCTCCGTCCCAACATTGGTGAGTCTGACTACGCCCTACGCATCGAGAGAGCCATCCAATGGTTGGTTAAGGGCGATTCAGTTAAATTTCAGATTCGATTACGGGGTCGAGAACATCAACATCGGGAACTGGCGATCAAACTACTAGACCGTGTTGTAGCTGACCTGGGTCAAAATGGTAAAGTCCAGTCGTTCGATCAGCGTTCACTGATTGTTCAGGTCATTCCCGCCTAGCAATTTTCTGGGGTTGGGGGAGCAATTTGTACTCGGTACAGAAGGCTCAGGAATTCTCTGTGATGACCATGAATTAGCCCTACCCCTACCCCCTCTCTCCCAAGGTTGGGAGAGGGGGAGCAGAACTCTAGTTACCAATTCGGAATATAGTAGAGGCACTGGTATTGAGGCTTGATATGCTCTACCGTAAGTGGTCTCACCTCATTCTCTCCTTAGTAGTAGCTTGGGGAGGTACAAACCTATTTTTGGCCGCATCCAGTTGGGGACAGGTGACATCCACAGTTCCCTCATCGCCAAGCCAGCATCCTTTAGTTATAGATGACAATCCCTCTCCCCAAACTGTTGAGCAAGAAAGCTCTCCAGTTAAGTATGGCTCGTTTGTCAATAGTGAAGGTTTGGAGGTAGAGAGGCGATCGCAACAACTACCACAGGCAGATAAGGGGACTGATTTAGGCCAGAGGGCGAACTTATCTCAGACCTATTATGGGGAAATCGGGGGTATTATTGCTGATATCCAAGTGCGTTTTGTGAATGAAGAGGGTCAGCTAACACCCGGACGCACTCAACCCTTCATCATTACGCGGGAGTTTGACCTCCAACCAGGGGATGTTTATCGCAGCGAACTAGCACAACAGGGTTTGCAGCGAGTTAGAGATTTAGAGATTGTGAAACAGGCGCAGCTTTCGGTGGAACCAACTGCGCAACCCAACCGGGTAGTAATGGTTATCACCGTTGAGGAGCGCTCTTCCTTTAGAGTTACCGCATTTCCAGGGTCAACTAGAGCTAAGGGGGTCTATGGAGTTTTGCATTTAGAGGAGCGTAATTTAGGAGGCAATGACCAAAACTTAGCCTTGGCGCTGGAGGGGGGTGAAAGAACTCTAGGGTTCGATCTCAGCTTCACCGATCCCTGGATTGCTGGTGACCCTCTGCGTACAGGTTACACCGTTGGCGTCTTCAACCAGCGTTCCCCTTCCCTAGTTTTTATCGGTGGCGATCGCGATGTTGACCTCCCCAATGGCAATACCCCTTGGGTGCATCGCTTGGGAGGTGGGGGTGAAATTTTCCGTCCCATTACACCCGATTTAAAGGTGGGGGTAGGATTATCGTACCAGCGAGTTTCTATCCGCGATCAGGCGTTTACCAACCGGGTGCAACCCGTCGATGAATTGGGTAATCCTTTAAGTTTTAGCGATCGCGGTCAAGACGATCTACTAACCGTAAATCTCTCAGCGAGCCAAGATCGGCGGGATGATGAAGACTACCCGACCCAAGGCTCTAAACTTGAGGTAGGGATGGATCAGTCGATACCTGTAGGTCTGGGTAATATCCTCTTTAATCGGTTGACAGGCAGTTACACGCAATACTTGCCCCTTGAGGTCTTCAACTTCACCTCTCAGCCCGACATCTTGGTATTTAATTTCCAAGCAGGCACGACCATCGGGGAGTTACCGCCTTACGAAGCCTTTAGCCTAGGTGGTGGCAGTTCAGTGCGAGGCTACAAGAGTGGCGATGTTGGTGCGGGTCGCTCGTTTATTCAAGCTACTGCCGAGTATCGTTTTCCCGTATTTACCTGGTTAGGTGGAACTGTATTTGCCGACTATGCAACCGATCTTGGCTCCGGAGATACAGTTCCTGGGGAACCTGGAGAAGTGCGGGATAAACCCGGTAGTGGTTTTGGCTATGGCGTGGGAGTGCGCGTCCGTTCGCCCTTTGGACCCGTGCGCGTTGATTTTGGTTTAAACGATCAGGGCGATAGTCAAGTTCACTTTGGCGTGGGCGAACGTTTTTGAACCTCTATTAGTAGGGTGTGTTATGCGGTTTTACCCCTCATGAACCAAATAACGCTAAAAGTAGTTAATTATGCCGAACACTCGGCAGAAATTCAGTTAGTCAGAATTCAAGTATTTCAGGTTGAACAAGGAGTTGACCCAGCTTTAGAATTTGATGGCAAAGATGAAATTGCCGAACATATCTTGGCTTATGTGAACGAGCGACCAGTGGGAACTACCCGAATTAGATATCTGGATCGTCAAACGGTTAAGATAGAAAGGCTGGCTGTTTTAGCCGCTGCCAGAGGTCAAGGAATTGGTAAGCAGCTAATGGTTAAGGCGTTAGAGGTGGCCGCAGATAACAAGATGAAAGAAGTTATCGTTCACGCCCAAGAATACGTGAAAGGCTTCTATCAACAGCTTGGCTTTGAGCAAGTAGGAGAGGGTTTTGCGGAAGCTGGTATTGGTCATGTAAAGATGAGGAAGCAATTCAGATAACCCAGCCTGATTCCGTGTCCCAGATAGATAAACCTAAACAGTGCAAAAATTTACTGAGCCTTTGGCTTATATGGCTAGCGGCAGCTTTGTGCGATCGCCTCTGGTTTGCTCTCGATCGCTCTGTCCCAGCTTGGGATCAGGCAGATTACCTAACTGGCACGTTGAACTACTGGCAAGCGTTGCAGCACCCTCAATGGTTCTCCGGAGCCTGGTGGATGAGTTTTTGGCAACTCTCATCCAAAATACCGCCTTTTACCTATATTGCAACTGCTATTGTCCAAAATATCTTTGGTCGGGGGCCAGACCAAGCTACCCTAGTCCTGCTATTATTTAGTGCCATTCTCCTCAGCTCAGTCTATGGTTTAGGTGTTCTGCTATTTAGCAGTCGAGTAGGTTTATGGGCTGCTGGGTTAACGGTCCTATTGCCGGGACTCTATCGCTATCGGGTTGAGTTTCTTCTAGATTATCCCCTCACCGCAGTAGTTACCCTAACTTTCTTTTGTCTCACCCTCTGGCGCAACCAAGGTTTGAAGGTACAGAACTCCAGCGAAAGCCCCCCAACTTTGGGGGGAACTAGACTAGGGCGGCAAGAATTTGCCAAATTACTTTCCTTGTTGAGTCTTACTTTGGGGTTGGCGCTGATGGTCAAGCAAACAGCGCTATTGTTTCTAGTGATACCTCTGTTGTGGTTGATGGGAGATACCATCCGCCGTCGCTACTGGGGGCGTCTGGCTCAGTTGTTGGGAGGCTTGTGCTTATCGGTATTAGTGTGGGGGCCTTGGTATCGTATTAACTGGCTGTTGATTTTGACCTCTGGCAAACGGGCAACTCTGGATTCGGCGATCGCAGAAGGTGACCCACCTCTCCACAGCTTGGATGCCTGGATTTACTACTGGAAAATCTTACCTTATCTGGTGTCTTGGCCTCTGTTATTGGTGCCTATTGTTGGGTTGATTATCTATGGGAGGAAGAAAGGGAGAGAAAAGGCAATTCATCCCTCTACCTTTTCCGCTTTCAGTTGGCTAGCTGTCTTTTGGATCGGCGGTTATCTGCTTTGTTCCTTGAATATCAATAAAGATGCCCGCTATATCCTGCCTCTTTTACCAGTGTTATCTCTTGTTTTAGCCTATGGCTTAACCCAATGGCAAGGTCGCTGGAGGAAAAGCATTCGCTGGGGTACAGTAGGTCTGGCGTCACTGCTGATGGTGTTGAATCTGTTTCCTCTGGGAGGACATTTTTTAACTCAAATCCTTTCTCCCCGTGTCCAGCATTTACCTTACCTGTTAGGTCAATGGCCTCACGCTCAGGTTATTGAAGAAATTATCCAGACTTCTCCTTACTTGCGCACCACCTTGGGCGTATTGCCTTCCACTCCCGAAATTAATCAGCACAATTTAAATTACTATGGCGCTTTGCACAATTTCCAAGTTTACGGGCGTCAGGTAGGAACCCGCAACAAACAACTCAAGCAAGATGCGCGATCGCTTTCCTGGTTCCTGACTAAAACTGGCGAGCAGGGTTCCGTTCCCGAAGCTCAAGCGGCTATGGTTCAAGAAATCGAACAAGGCAATGATTTCCAGTTACATAAAACTTGGAACTTACCAGATCGAAGCACGCTCAAGCTTTACCACCGCCGCCAACCCCCAATTGAGGTAGAATACCCCGCCCAACTCCCCACTCCCCACTCCCCACTCCCCATTAAGTTAGATCGGGTCATCCT
>DNXU01000056.1:0-4435 GCA_003505715.1 Cyanobacteria bacterium UBA8803
AATAATATTGCACTTGTTGGGCTGTTTATAAACCAGCCTGGAGGCACGGGGTTGTCGTGCAGATTGAGCAGAACCATCGAATACGTTCAGCTTAACTTGTAAGGGTGACTTCAGGGCTACTGAAAACTCAGGCTTCAGCCGCTAGGCAAGCCTGAGTAGTTTATATCCGATCTAAATTTAGGTCATTTCGCTCGTGACGGCAGCACGCCATTATGGCTTTAATTAATTTATTGAGAATAATTGACAATTAAATCCTGAAAGTTTATCCTGCCATATTGACTAGTTATTGATAATATATATCAATTTATGCCCAACCGTTTTCTGCTTGAGAAAACTCTGCTGTGGAATCGCCGTCAATTGCTCAAGTTAGGACTGGCAGGAATAGGTGTGGCCGGAGCAGGCTTGGCAGTGCAAGAGTTGACGAGAGAGCGCCGATCGCAAGCTCTAGTCAAAGTACCAGCCTTACCTAGTAATGCTCCAGCAGTGAGTGCGAGTTTCAATCCCATGACCATAGTGCGGGATTTTGACAGGGGCACCGTGAAAAACGAGAATGGGCGTAAGATTCGAGAATTCCGGCTTATAGCTGGGACGACTCCAGTTCAACTCAATAGCGCTGTCTCCTTGGTAACTTGGAACTTTAACGGTCGAGTACCAGGGCCTACTCTACGCGCCACCGCAGGCGATCGCATCCGGGTAATCTTCCTCAACAATGGCGGTCATGCCCACAGTATCCACTTTCACGGCATTCATTCAGCGGAGTCAGATGGCATCAAACCTGTGTCTCAGGGTGCGGCAACCATTTACGAATTTGATGCGCAACCCTACGGTGTCCATCTCTACCACTGCCACATTGCACCCGTAACCCGGCATATCAGCAAAGGACTTTTTGGCATGTTTATCGTTGACCCTCCCCAAAGCCGTCCGCCTGCTGATGAGATGGTGCTAGTGATGGGAGGTTACGACCTGAATGAGGATAACCAGAACGAACTTTATGCCTTTAACGGGTTACCGAATTACTACATGCACCATCCCATTCCCATCTACCAAAATCAACTCGTGCGGCTGTACCTCCTGAACATGATTGAGTTTAACGCTGCTGCCACATTTCACATTCACGCCAACTTCTTCCGAGTCTATCGCACTGGCATGAGCCTGACTCCTAATGAAGAAACCGACGTTATTACTATGGGTACAGCCGAGCGGCACATTCTGGAATTTGCCTATCCCTTTCCTGGAAAGTACATGTTTCATCCCCACCAAGACGCGATCGCAGAAGCCGGTTGCATGGGTCATTTTGAAGTACTCGCTCCAGCGTAGTTACTTTTTGGCAACTATTTGACATTTATTACTAATAAGTCCATAATTTTATTCGGCTTAATTACTGCAAAATATTTTTATTAAACTCTTGAGCCATATCCTTGTACCTGATAAGGGTTTGAACTACCATGAACTCAATTTGGCGTTTCCTCTCGCTGGCAGTGGCAACTGCTCTGTTGATTGTTCTGACCAATTGCGCTCAGACACAAAACAGCAATAACTCTTCCCAACCGTCAGCTACCGATCACAGCAGCCCCACCATGACTACCGATCAGAGTCACAGCAGTGAGGAGCAAATTAACATTAATACCGCCATTCTGTCGGAGTTGGATAAATTAGAAGCCAAATTAGGGGTGCCAGCACTCTCCAATAAAATTCAGGGGAGCCGTCCCTACGGCAGCATTGAAGAACTGGTATCCAAAAAGGTAATTACGCCAGAGCAACTCGACCAAATTAAGGATATGGTGACGGTTCAAGATGTTGTCCTAACGGGTGAAGCCAAGGATATTGATTATATGACAAAACTGGGGCTGATGAAGGGGCATCTATTAGTGGCGAAAGAACTCCTCGATCTAGGCCAGCCCAAGGACGCCGAACCACACATTGGCCATCCCGTCGAAGAAATTTACGCAGATGTAGAAGAGCAGTTTCAGGAACGCAACGTGCCAGAGTTTAAAACCACGTTGCTCGGCCTGCAAGATTTGGTGAAATCAAAACCCAAAGATGCCAAGGTGGCAACGCAGTTCCAAGAGTCCGTGCAGGCGGTAGACAATGCCATTGGTGGGTTACCCCAACAGCAACGCCAGTCGCCAGCATTCGTCCTCAAGGTAATTAACGGGTTGCTAGAGACTGCGGCATCGGAGTATCAAGCAGCGATCGCCAATGGTAAAATTAGCGCAGCTATTGAATATCAAGACTCGCGTGGATTTGTCAGCTACGCTGACACCCTCTACAACAGCATCTCCGAGCAAATGGCCAAAGAGCATCCCGACGCTCATCAAGCGATCGCCAACAGCCTAAGTAAGCTCAAAACAGCATGGCCTGCCGTCCAACCCCCAGCTGCACCAGTCTTATCCCCAGAACAAGTTACCCAGCTGATTAAAACCGTTGAGCAGAATAGCCAAAAAGCCCTTCAGTAAGCTAAACGAACTTTGATTTCCTGTTAAAGTTGTAGGCTAAGTAAATCTACTCCTCTAAAACTCTACACTGATGAAAGAGCTTGACCAGAAAAAGACCATCGAACTGCTCAATTCCATCATGGAATTTGAACTCGCTGGTGTTGTTCGTTACACCCACTATGCCCTAATGGTGATAGGTCCTAACCGGATTCCTATTGTGAATTTTTTTAAAGCGCAGGCAACAGAGTCCTTACTTCATGCTCAACAGGTGGGAGAGATTATCACAGGCTTAGAAGGGCATCCCAGTCAAAAAATTGCCCCCATTGAGGAAACTTACCAACATTCAGTGCGAGATATTCTACAGGAAAGCCTCAACCACGAGAAAAAAGCCTTAGAAATGTATAAAGAGCTGCTTGACACCGTAGAAAACGCCAGCATCTATTTGGAAGAATTTGCCCGAACTCAAATCGGTCAAGAAGAAATGCACAACATAGAAATTAAAAAGATGTTACGCGACTTTAGCTAATTAAACCAATTTCTTAAATGCTTGTTTGGTAATGGGTGATGGGTGATGGGTGATGGGTGATGGGTGATGGGTGATGGGTAATGGGTAATTGGTAATTGGTAATGGGGAAGGGAGAATAGGGAATAGCTGATGTTGTAACAAGACTGCTTTTACCCAATCACCAATCACCCATCACCAACAACCAACAACCAACAACCAACAACCAACAACCAACAACCAACAACCAACAACAAATGAATTTTAGTGCTGCACTGCCAACCTTTGTAATTACTCTTCGAGAGGGAGTAGAAGCCGCTCTAGTTGTCGGGATTGTATTAGCGTGCTTGAAAAAAGCTAAAGCCAAACAACTAAACCCCTGGGTATATATCGGTGTGGTAGCCGGGATTGTCGCTAGTGCCTTGGTGGGTTTCCTGTTTAGCTTGGTTATTCAAACTTTGAATACCACCTATCCACAGTATGCACCAGTGATTGAGCCACTACTGGAAGCAGTCTTTAGTGTCATAGCGATCGCTTTGCTCAGTTGGATGCTAATTTGGATGACCCAGCAGGCGCGATCGCTAAAAGCTGAGATTGAAGGCAATGTTACATCGGTAATTAAACAGGATAGTGGTGTCGCTTGGGGTGTCTTCAGCTTAATTTTCATTGCCGTTTTGCGGGAAGGTTTTGAAACAGTTGTGTTTATTTTTGCCAAGTTCCAACAAGGACTGGTGCCGACGTTGGGAGCAATTGGTGGCTTGGCAGCAGCAGTAGCAATTGGTTTTCTTCTATTTAAGTGGGGCATGAAGATTAATATTCGTCAGTTTTTTCAAGTGATGGGAGTTTTATTGCTCTTAATTGTTGCTGGTTTAGTGTTGGGTGGATTGGCGAATTTTGACCAAGCTACGGCAGCTTTTGCTCAGATGAACCGCCAATCAGAAGGGCTGTGCTTTTATTACGAACACTTTGCTAAAGAACACTCCTGTATTCTAGGCCCAATGGTTTGGGATACGACCCAAGTTTTACCAGATGACCAGTTTCCTGGCCTAGTACTCAAAGCTTTATTTGGCTACCGAGCCAAGATCTATTTGGTACAAGCCGTAGCTTACTTAATATTTTTGTTCGTTATGAGCAGTATTTATTTCCGTAGCATAGTAACGCCAGTTCACATATCTAACAAACCTACTCAATCAGTACAAAAACCTTGAAGCTTCAACGAGTTCAGGAATATTGGCGATCGCAACTCCTGAACTCCTGTATGATTTTTTAAATCGTTGTTAAGAATTTTTCAAAGAAGGTGAAATTATTATAAAATCTGTCCTCTAAAGAAATGGCAACTTAAATGAGTAATATGGCAACTCCAAAAGTCCTGCAATTTATGCAGAAAACGGCTGAAGACCAAAACCTACAGCAACAACTAGGAGCAATATTAGGCGTAGGTGACGGTGATATCAGCAGTCAGGCAGCCCTAGATGTAGAAGAAGCAGAGGCACTTAAA
>DNXU01000056.1:4511-4649 GCA_003505715.1 Cyanobacteria bacterium UBA8803
GATGCCTTTCAACGGTATCAGGCAGGTGAGCTATCGGATGCGGAGTTAGCCAAACTCATGGGTCTTTCCACCCAGGATCGATTATCTCAAGAGAGTTTGTCCTCGATCAAAAAGGCAGTGGAGTTAATCTATCGAGGG
>DNXU01000433.1 GCA_003505715.1 Cyanobacteria bacterium UBA8803
CAGGAAGCGTGGGAGGATGTCACGAAGTACCATAGGCGAGTTCATGAGAGCTACTTATCACGAAAAATGACATGGATGCAGAGGAACTGGTAAGACGATATGCAGCAGCAGAACGGGATTTTCCTCACTTAGACTTATCTCAGGTAAATTTGCGGGAAGCTAACTTAGTCAGTGCTAATTTTAGTGGCTCTAACCTCAGCTATACTGACCTACGGGAAGCACGGCTCGGACAAGCCAATCTCTCGAAGGCGAATCTCAGCAGCGCTAATTTGAGTGAAACCATTCTTTGGGGTGCAGATTTGAGCGAAGCCAACCTGTACCAAGCTGAGTTGCGAGAGGCAGACTTGTCTAGAGCCAAGTTAGTTAGAGCTAACTTGGACGAGACAAAACTTACCAAGGTATGTTTGTGTGGAGCCAATTTAAATGGCGCTCATCTCTCCAAAGCCATACTCATCGCAGCTGACCTGCGTCCTGACTCGGATCAACAAACTGATTTAGGATATACTGACTTGAGTGGTGCAGATCTGAGCTATGCCAATCTCAGTGGGGTACTCCTGTACCGAGCCAATTTGAATCGGGCTAAACTTTGTCGCGCCAGTTTAGGCGTTCGAGGAGATAGCAAATCCTTTCAGACTAACCTCAGCGAAGCTAATTTACAGGGAGCAGATCTCAGTTATGCTGACTTAACTGGAGCCAATCTGCAAAAAGCCAACTTACAAGGAGCCGATCTGACCCGAACTATCCTCAATGATGCCAACCTTCAAGGGGCAATCATGCCTGATGGCACCATCCACGACTGACATCCTGCGCGGGGAGGTACTCTGGGTCAGTAATCCTTCTGCTCCACATTGCTTTAAATTGCCACACTAGTCCAACCAACTTAAACTATCAGGATAATTAGGGAATTATTGGTCAACCGATGGCTAGAGTTGTAAGTCTATTTAGTGGGTGTGGAGGACTAGATAGTGGATTTAAAGATCTTGGTTTTGAACTAATATATGCCTGTGACTTCGATCCAGCTGCGGTTGACTGTTACTCAAGAAATATCGATCAAAATGTATTCCTGCGGGATGTAACATCCTATGACTTTCAAAAAGATATCTTGAGTTTAGGACACTGTGATGTAATTTTAGGAGGATTTCCATGCCAAGGCTTCTCTAAGGCAGGACCTAAAAGTGAGAACGATACAAGAAATCTGCTTTACATAGAGATGTGTAAAGCAATTAAAACATTACGTCCTGCCATTTTTATCGCAGAGAATGTAGATGGAATTTCTCAAAACTTTAAGGGAGCTTACTTAAAGCGTATCTTAAGTGATTTTCAAGAAATTGGCTATAGAGTTGAATATCGCATTTTAGATGCTGTATGGTTCGGAGTTGCACAGCATAGAAGAAGAACTTTCTTTGTTGGCATTAATGAAGAATTAGAATTCAGTTTTCACTTTCCCTCACCTACTCATGAAGCCAAGTCCAGAAATGGTGAATTTAGGTTATTTGATAATTTAAGTGGCCAACTTTCTCTTTGGGACTATCAGAATAAACTGAATGCGGGCTTGCAACAAATATTAACTATTGAAAACGCAATTTTTGATTTAGTCGAGCTTGATAATACGCTCCCCGATCATAGAGTTACTAATAGGTGGTCAAAAGAGTATGAATTTATATTTAAAACTATAAGGCAAGGGCAAAAACTGTGTAATGTTAGACATGCTAACACATCTGTTTATACTTGGCAAATACCAGAAGTTTTCGGCCAAGTTACTGAGCGAGAGCGTATAATTCTTGAAACTATAGCCAAACATCGTCGCCACAAAAAATACGGTAACATCCCTAATGGCAACCCTATATCTAGTGGAGAAATTGAGATACTTTCAAAACTAACAGCAATTGATTTAGATTTAAAGTCTTTAATTACTAAGGGATATCTCAAGCAGAAAGATGAAAAATTTGACTTGAAAGGAGCAATGTTTTGTTCAGGTCTATTCAAAAGACCCTGTTGGAATGAGCCATCCCCTACCGTACTTACTAACTTTCATAATCCACGCTATTTCCTTCATCCTTTGCAGAATCGTCCCTTTTCTCTGCGCGAGTGCGCTCGTCTTCAGGGTTTCCCAGACAACTTTGTTTTTACTGGTGGTAAGTCTCAGGTAGATCTTGTTAGTGGGTATCGCTTAGTCGGTAATGCTGTTCCTCCTCCTATCTCAAGACTATTTGCCAGAGCTACATTAGATTATCTTTCTATGTTGTAAAATACTTAAGTATTTTCTACCTTTAAAAAATCAATAAATCAGTAATGAGATTACCTACTATTAACCTGAATCTGGAGACTAAGCTTAAAGAATTTGATGTCTGGATTACCCCATCAATTGGAGAACTTCAGGATACTGAACGTTTTCAAAGCGTAATGGATGATGTAGTAAAAATATTTGAATCATTGGCAACAGCAACAGACAACTTTAATCAAATAAATTCATGTAATGCAATTTCGATATCTAACACGTTTCTTCAGCTTATCGAAGACCAAGAAGATCGAGAGGTAAGAAAGGCTCTTGAAGCACTTGCTACAGTTTTATTTATTGTTACCGGAAAGTCAGATAATAACACAAAATGTCAATTACCTCTTTATCTAAGAGATGAAGCTGGTTGGGAATCAATACCTGTTGTAAAGAAGGGTAGAGGAAGCAGCGTACTCTCTTCCAAGAAAATTCCCAGAGTACTGAAATCCGATTCTTATATGAAAATCGTTGCCGATCTATCGCTGAGTAAAGATCAACAACGGAGACTTCTACAAGAGTTTATTAAATTTGTCTTGAAAGATGAGTCTTGCGTCTCTCAGCTATGGAGTATTGGGCATAGCTACACTATCCTGAAACAGTTTCAGAAGGAGCGCGATCTGCTTGCTCCTCTCGTTATCTTTCAGGTTAGAGGCTCAGTTTCAGCTTCAGGCGGACACAAACCTGAAATTTTGCTACGGGAGAGATTTGTGGAGTGGGGACTTCAAGCAGGCATTGACTTCAATATGACAGATGTTGTCGTTGAGCCTGAAGAAGCAAGGATTGCGATTAAAGAGACGGGGCAACTTGAACAAAGATATTATGAGACTGATATGACTGGAATGAACCCCGATGGGATTACCGGAACCATTTCTATACAAATCAGTTGGATTACCCCCATTGTAGAGACGTTCCAGTGGAACGCCTCTACAAAATTGCATAGTGCGACTGATTAACACGAGGCGTGGTTGCGATTGGTTTTTAGCAGCGATCGCAATCTGTGGGTCTGATGGATCGCGTACTATAAGATTTAGCCAAGAACTGACTGAGGCTAATTACAAGGAACTCCACAAAAATTTGAAACCATAATGGAGCTAAACTTAAGCTCCAAATAGCCAAAATCACCCCAGTAACAATCAGAGCAATCCCATAGACTTGTTCGCAAGCTTTCAGACCAGTCCAGGCTGCCCACACACCTATTGCAAGTAAAATAATGTTCATTAACAGCATAGTTCCTCACCTCTTGTGCTTAGGCTTTCTAGGATTAGATTAGGTTGCTTGTTTATCAATACATATCTAGCCGTATATGTATCATCGTTCCTATTCCTTTTGACAGATTTTTGCCAATTAAAAATTGGATGTCTGTTTCCTGCCCTGACTTTTAATATCGAGTAATCATAACTATTCCGTAATTTCAGGAATAACCGTAAAAGTCAGGTTTCTTTACTTCCAGTGGTTGTAAATTTTTGTGTAACTGCTTTATAGATTTACATATAAGAGTACAAATGCCTATTCGGCTTTCTGGGCTTGACTAGTAAGAATATCCGAAGGCAGCAGGTACTTGAGGGTGCGGAATGTGGGTTAGTAGGGTGCGTTACGCTGTGCAAACGCACCAAAGTTCTACCAGCGGGGGGCGATCGCCATTAACTTCCCCGCCGCTTCGCTGCTTAACGGCTTGGAGAACAAGTACCCCTGACCGTATTCGCATTGCTGCATCTTGAGTTGTACTAATTGCTTTACCGTTTCCACTCCTTCAGCCACCACATCCATACCTAGGTTGTGAGCTAGAGTGACGATCGCCTGAACAATTGATCTCGGTTCTCCTTCATCATTCATGCGGCTGACGAAAGCACGGTCAATTTTCAAGGTATTGATTGGGAACTGATGCAGGCGGCTCAACGATGAATAGCCAGTGCCAAAGTCATCAATGGAAAATTGAATGTTTAAAGTTTTGAGTTGCTCAAGTAGGGCAGCTGTAGATTCAGCATTTTCCATGATGCCGCTTTCGGTAATCTCTAGCTTCAAACAACCCGGATCGATGCCAGTTTCTGCAATAATTTGCTGAATTTGCTCCACCAAATCCGGCTGGGAAAACTGTTTACCGGAAAGATTCACGCTGATGGTTAAGGGTGGGTTACTCCGAAATTGCTGCTGCCATTGGCGTAATTGATAGCAAGACTCGCGCATTACCCATTGACCGATGCTCGCAATCAGTCCGGTTTCTTCAGCAACGGGAATGAACTGTGCTGGCGAAATCCAGCCCTGCTCCGGATGCTGCCAGCGAGCTAGTGCTTCAAACCCAGTAATTTTGCCAGAGGAGAGGGATACAATTGGCTGGTAGTAAACTTGAAGTTGCTGCCGCTCGATTGCCCACCGCAGATCGGTTTCTAACTGCAAAAGAGCCATAGCGCAGTTGTACATCTGAGTATCAAATACGGCATGGCGTGCCGTACCTTGTTCCTTGGCGCGATACATGACGGTGTCCGCGTCGCGCAACATGTCTTCGGGTCGGTCGTAACCTGTGGCACTCAAAGCAATGCCAATGCTAGCTGTAGTGACTACCTGATACCCGTTCAAGTTGAAGGGCAACTTCAGCGTTTGGTGGATTGACTCAGCCACCGCCATAGCTTCGCTAACCTCTTGGATATCATCAAGCAAGATGATAAATTCGTCCCCCCCCAGCCGTCCCAGGGTATCGGTAGGACGCAAGCACCCTTCCAAACGGCGAGCGATCGCAACGAGCAGCCGATCGCCGACTCCATGTCCGAGGCTGTCATTGACAACTTTGAAGCGATCCAGGTCGAGGAAAAGTACCGCAAATAAGTAATCCTCATGGCCTTTAGCACGCCGGAGCGCATACCCCAGCCGATCCATAAATAAAGCACGATTGGGCAACCCCGTCAGCCCGTCATACAAAGCATCCCGGAGCAACTGCTCTTCCATCCGCTTGCGCTCGGTGATATCTACAACTTGACCGATCAGATGGAGCGGCTTACCTCGAGCATCTCTAACTAAGGCCAGGTTGAAGAGGGTGTTGACAATACTACCATCTTTAGATATTAGGCGCATTTCCCGTTGCAAGTGAGATATTTCCCCCTTGAGCAACTTTTTGTACTGCATCCGGGTGATCGTTACCTCATCGGGGTGGCTAATATCTGTAAAAGGTCGGGTCAAGAGTTCGGTAGGGGTGTAACCGAGAGCATCACATAATGCCTGATTCACCCGTAGCAAATGACCGTCTAGCGTGGCGATCACCATACCAATGGGAGCAAGTTCAAAGGTGAGGCGGAATTGCTCTTCACTTTTTAGCAGCGCTTCCTCTGCTTGCTTGCGCTCGGTAATATCGTTTTGGATACCGACGAAGTGGGTCAAATATCCCTCAGCATCAAAAACAGGGGAAATATAAAGTTCATTCCAGAAGCGGCTGCCGTCTTTGCGATAGTTCTGCAAGATGACATGGCATTCTCGTTGTTCTTGAATGGCAGCAGCAAGCTGGGCAATAGCTGAGGGATCTGTATCGGTTCCTTGCAAGAAGCGGCAGTTACTGCCCAAAACCTCCTCAGCAGAATAGCCTGTGATTGACTCGAAAGCTGGATTCACGTAAGTTACTGGGTTATTGGGTTGATTGGGTTCGGTAATCACTATGCCGTTACTGCTCGAAGCCAGCGCTCGCTCCATCAAGTGCAGCCGTGCCTCTCTTTGCTGGCGTTCAATGGCAGTTGCCAATACATTGCCAACTCCCTGTAGGAAATGAATATCATCTTCTGTAAATTTCTTCTGGGTGGTGGTGTAGGCACCCAAAACTCCAAATGGTTGCTCTCGCCCGGGGATAATCGAGCTAATGCCGCTGATGACTCGGTGATTGTGCAGCAAGGGTGGCCCAGTAAATTTGTTGTCTACACGCAGATCTTCGACGATTGCTGGTTCTCCCGTCAGTAGAGTATAGCCGACTAGGGAATTTGCTTGTACCCCCACCAGCGCATAACCGATCAGTCCTTCCTGCCAACCTACTCCGGTTTGCAGCAATAGGGTATTGCCACCGGGCAGCAGTTCCCAAATTCCGCAATAGTTAACTTCCAGAATTTGAGCAACTAGGGTAACGGCTTCGCTCATCAGGGTGGTGAGGTCGGTGCCTGCTAAAGCCAGTTGACCCAATTGGGCTACGGCAGCTTGCTGACGTGCAAGTATTCTGAGTTCCGCCGCTTTCTGTTGGCGTTCGGTAATTTCTTTCATGACCATCTGCGTCGCGACTTGACCCTGATAAGTCGTAGGGATACGAGCGGCAGCCATTGCCAGAGTTCCATAAACAAAAGAATGGCTCCGAAGAGATAGCCAATTGCTAGTAAAATAATCTGATAAATTGTATTAACCCTAATTATCGGCAAACTAAAAATCTTGCCAGTAGGAGCAACGATCCCAACTCTTCACATTAAAACCCAGCTAGCGATAATAGACAACTCAGCTGGATTTGATATCTGACTGGGACGTATAGTTTTCCAAATTATTCATAAAAAATTTATAAAAATAACTCTTTTTGTTAAGCTTCTGTAAAGATGGCGAATGCGATCGCCTACTCAAGAGGAGGCGGGAAACGAGAGCTTACTGTACAAGCTTTCTTCCCTCCTGCCTCCTTGGACTAGATAGCAGCAGACTGTACTGCTTGATCCACCAACTCTCGAAACTGAATTACATCTTGACGGGGATCGGCATGACTGACTTGGACTTTCAGGCAATCGCCTAAGGCTACTGAGCGATTGAAACGCATCACCAACTCCAGACCTAACTCCTCCAAAAGAATCAGCCCTAAGTTATCATGTTCTCGCAGCCACCGCAGGACTAGTGCCTGCCATGCTTGCTCGGGATGACGCCGCAAATATTCCAGGCCCCAATACCGATTGGTCTGACGTTCCACTAAGGTAGCTTCTTGAGCAGCTGTGGTCACGCTCTGCATTGTTTCTTGCAGCTGTTGGGTAGAAAATGGCAGGGGGTCGCCTCGTAGATGAGCTTTGAGCTGAAAATGAGCCAGCAAATCACTGTACCGACGGATGGGAGAAGTGACTTGGGTATAGGTTTCCAGACCTAAACCTGCGTGGCGTACTGGTGTAATGCTCATTTCCGAACGGGGCATACAGCGACGCATGGCACAGAACCGCACTGGACCGGCAGGCAGTTGAGCTAGTTCTTCTTCAGAAGGCAGTTCTGGTTGAGGCTGACCTCGAAATGGCAGGGGAATCTGATGGGCTTGACCATAACGTCCTGCTACTTCCCCAGCCAGAATCATCATTTCTGCTACTAGCAGCCGTGCGGGCGAATCTTCTAAAACATCAATGCTGATTTCCTCATCGCCGTACACTTTGATCACTGCCTCTGGCATGTGGATGCTAATCGCTCCCTGAGTGTGCCGCAACTTCTGACGTTGCTTAGCCCAAGCCGCGATCGCTGCAATTTCTGGTTCGGCTCGTATCCCTAGTTCCAACATCTCATCAACATCTTCGTAGGTCAGCCGATAGGTAGGTTTAATGAGGCTGGCCTGAATGCGGTAATCTTTGATGTTGCCGATTTCATCTAATGTGACGCCAAAACTCAACGCCGGACAAATTTGACCTTCAACTAAACTCATCGGCCCTGTTGCCAATTCCGGCGGAAACATGGGCACGATTCCAGTTGGCAGGTACAAGGTGGTGCTGCGCCGTCGAGCCTCTAGGTCAAGTTCATCCCCTGGCATTAGCAAACGGGTTGGATCGGCGATGTGAATCCATAACCTTTCCCTGCCATCATTGAGTTTTTCCAAACTCAGACCATCGTCAATTTCTTGGGTACTTTCGTCGTCAATGGTGTAGACTTTAAGACTAGTCAAATCCAAACGATTGATATCTGGGTCGGGAGGCGGAGAATCCAGATATTTTTGAGCCACTTCAAGTACCTCACGACGAAAGTTAACAGGAATTTGAGAACGCCGCAAAAATAAATTCTCGTGAGGACTCCACCAACCCAACTCAATCAACAACTCAAAGGCGCTTTGAGGGGTTTGAGGACGATCTAACACTGCTAGAAGATCCTGAGCTACACGAGATGCATTCTCTGGATACAGAACGAATCGTTCCAAGACATCAATGCGAGAGCGATCGCTATCCTGCCACTCCACCGTAACACCCGCGAGTTTCTCCTGAACTCTGGCCAAAAATTCTTCTTGTTCCCGTTGCTTTGATTGAGCTGCCAATTGTTGATGTTTAATTTCAGCGACCTTAGCAGCGGGACGAGGTTCGTAACCATCTCCCTTTTGTTTGAAATAGACCTTGTCCTCGGATAGCAAGCAGTGAGCGGCATAGCATAAGGGGGGACTCTGGTCAGAAAATAAAAGCTGCGCCATCTGTGCGCAAGTCACGACTTCCCCATCTTCCACTAGCAATTCCCAAGCGACTTCCAAGCTTGAAGGATCTAGATAAGGCTCTACTTCTTTGATAAAACTGGGGATTTCTGATGGTTTGAAGGTGCTACCCTCGACTTCATAGGTAACTTGTCGGGGATGAAGCGTGTGAGGTTGACCCCGTTCGTCCACAACAATCCAGTGCTTTTTGCCCTCTGGACGGTCACAAGCAGCAAGACGTCGTTCTCCTTGTAGGCGAAATTCAATTAGTGTTCCTTTTTCCACCCGTTTCGCTAACCCCGGTAGCTTTTATTTAAAGGTTCTGAGTTTTGAGTTCGGCTCTCCTAGATCTCTGGCGAGCGGTTAATCTGGTAATTGGTAATTGGTA
>DNXU01000255.1 GCA_003505715.1 Cyanobacteria bacterium UBA8803
CATCCCTCATCCCTCATCCCTCATCCCTCATCCCTCATCCCTCATCCTTCTCTATTTCCCCATTAGAAAGATAAACTAGTTTGGAGACTCATGAAGAAATAATCATCGTTATCAAAATCTTGGGCTAACGCCGGACGCCATTGAATTTTGGGTGTAAGGGTTATATTGTCAGTCAGTTTGTATTTGTAGGAAATATCGACGTACAGTGGATAATCCCGACTCGGCACTGAAATTGCTGAACCATCGATTTCAAGTCCTCTTAAGGTAGTGTCCGTCCCGATGGTTAACAAACCTTGATTGCCTTCCTTACCTAAATCGGGGAAGGAGAAGGTCAAGCCGTAGTTCCAGAGGTCAGCATCGCCTCGGTCAAAAATATTAATATTGGTGTAGCTCGCCCATGCTCCAACGACAAAGCCACGGCTGACCCTGTAGGAAGCTTCTAGAGCGTAGGAGTTACTTTCCGCTGAGTTATTAGTTATCTTGCGCCGTCTCAAGAGATTGTTCATATAGGTAGTTCCCGCTCCAAACCGCACGCCAGAGGAGCCGTAGGTATGAATGTAGGTTAAGCCCATGGAGAAATTCCTAGTTGGCTCGAACACTAGCTGAGCCAAAGCTGAATAGTTGCCATTAAATAGACCTCCCGGATCGCTAGGATTGAAACTTTGTCCGGCCAGATATCCCAAATCTACCCGAAACTGCTCGCTAAATCGGTGATTTAACCCAATTCCAGCTCCACGTCCACCAATGCTATAGACGGGATTGCTCGACCCTTCCGTAATTTTGTCCGCATATAGCGCATGAGTTCCGCCACTGGCGAAGATACTCATGCGAGTATTTTTGCCAATGGGGAAGCCGTAATCGATGAGGGGAAGACTTACCCTATTGGGTTTTCGGGGTGTGCGAGGGGTACGGGAGGAGCGTTGGGGACGGGGAGGAGCAGGAGCAGGACGTTTAGAACCCTGACTGGGCGGGGTAGGAGTGGTGGTAGGTGGCTTCTCGGCTAGTGACTCATCCTCGTCATCGTCTGAAAACCCTCCTAGGGCTTCTATTTCAGTATCAATTTCATCAAGTATGGCCTCAAGCTCTGCGATTTGAACATCAAGTTCATTTAATTGCTCGTCAAGCTCTGGGATTTCAGCCTCCAGCTTATCAAGTCTGTCGTTGCGATTGGCAATTTGGTCTTCGAGGTCGTCAATTTGGTCTTCAAGATCGCTGATTTGGTCTTCGAGATCGCTGATTTGGTCTTCGAGATCGGCTATCTCTAGAGCCTCATTGGGATCGTTCGGATCGAGCATAGCAATCTCTGCCTCTAGCTCGTTAATCTCTGCATCTAGCTCGTCAATCTCTGCATCTAGCTCGTCAATCTCTGCATCTAGCTCGTCAATTTCCCCTACCAGAGTATCGAACTCCTCGACTAAATCCTCACGCTTGCTTAGGAGGTCATCATACTCCTCGTCTAAACTATCGAACTCCTCTATGAGGTCATCAGACAAGTCTTCCAGACTCTCAATCTCGCTATCAATATTGAAATCGCTATCATCATTGACATCGCTATCATCTTCTTCTCCCTCCAAGTCGGGGAACGGATTTGGAGCAGGCGCTAGCGAGCCTGTAGAAAATGTGCGGCTGCCTGTAGCCGGATCTCTACCGGGACGCTGTCGCAGTGGGTTGCCGGAATTGGCGGCTTGCAGGCGAACTCTCAAGCGGTCTTTGCCAGTAAAGCTAGTCTGCAAATCGATCCGAGCGCCAGAGGTAAGGAAAGTCTGACTAGGCTCCAATCCTGGAGAGTTATTGCTCGCATCAAAGATATTGTCTCCGAAAAAGGAATCCCCCAGGGAAAAACTAACTGCACCCCTCAGGATAGTAGTTGTAGAAAATTGGCTGCCTTCTAGTTGGGCTGTCCGTTCTTCTAGATTATCTACTCGGCCTTGCAGGGCGGCCAGTTCGGCAGCAAATTCAGTTTGCAACCGTTGGATTGAGTCTAGGTTTTCTTGGTTGAGGCGATCGCTTCCTTGGTTGGCCATCAACTCGCCGATCCGATTGAGACATGCATTCAACCCAGCTGCAAATTCATAGCGGGTCAGAGATCGGTTGCCGCGATAGCTACTATCGGGATACCCTTGGATGCAACCATAGGTCTCGACCAGGGATTTAAGGGCTTCAAAAGCCCAGTCCGTGGGTTGGACATCTGTAAGCTGAAATACGGAGTTGATTTGCTCCATTTCCGTGTTTAGATCCTCAACCGTGCTATCATCGCCATATTGTTCAATTGACTCTAAGTCATTGCTGTAGGAATCGATTTGGTCTAAGAGGCTGCCCGGAGCAGCGGTAGGCGTCGATGGCAGCGAGCTGACTGGAGGTGGTTCCTTGCTGTTTGTTCCTGCGTGCATCCTTTGCACAGGGACATCGGTGAGCCAGGACATCAAGGTAATTTGGTCAACCGTACTCTGCTTCTGGCTGTATTGCTCAATTTGGTCTAAAAGATGGTTGGTTGTTACAGAACCAGCCAGTGGCCTGCGGGTCTCTGGCTCCATGGTTTCTGCCGAAGCCACTTGACCCAATTTGGGAATAATTGCTGCTGGTGACCCATCTTTCTGCTTAATATCGTTGTTCTCAGCCTTTGTCGCTAAAGGCTCTGCAACAGTGGGTGCAGTACAAATAAGAAAACTAACTACCACTAGAGTTGGACAGGATTCCAAAAAAGTCGTGAATTTTTTCGGCATTAGAGCAATTAACCTTTGACAATGAGAAGATAATGCCAGATAATCATATAAGGTAAATAGATGTTTCTCTTAAAGATTTACATTTGTTGATCTGATGGAACAATATTCATTAAATTACTTCCTTCTGGGAAGTAAAAATAGGATTTTATTATTGAATATAAGTAATGTTAGAAAAGTTAAGGTTTTGTAAAAAATTAAAAAATATCTGCAAAAAAAAGCCAGGATAGAACTACAAGTAAAAAACCTGGATTCTATAAAGTTCAGTTATTTTTGTAAAAGCAGCTGACGGGGTCTTGATCGCACCTCCATCAAGAAAACAAAGAAACAACTTTGTCTCTGGTGCTGCTCGGCAAATTTATTCCTGCGGCTCTGCTGGTTTGAAATCCTCAGGCAAGCGCAATCAAGCCCAGTCATCGACTCTAATGTAATAGGAATTAGCATAGCGAAGTTCATCTTCATCTTGGCTAATCCGAAAAAATGCTCGATCGCAACTCTAAAACGTACTGATGGAAACGACACACCAACAAATTAATAAAAAAGTAGGATTTATCTGTGGAGCTGGTCACTCTGGCTCTACCCTTCTAGGATTAATCCTGGGCAGCCATACCGATTGTTTTTATTGTGGAGAGGCAGCTAAAACCAAATTTCTGCAAGATCCAAACAAGCAAATCAAAAAAAGGGTTTGCAAAATCTGTGGATCTAGTTGTCCGGTCTGGGGCGACTTGCTCCTGAATGACAGCACAAGTCTTTACGAGCAAGTATCTGCCAAAACTGAAAAACCCATCATCATTGACTCAAGCAAAAATCTGGAGTGGTTAGACGAACAGATCAATGCCGTTAAAGCTGCTGCCGCGCAACCGTTTTTAATCTTTCTGCAAAGGGACGGTAGAGCTGTCATTAATTCCCGGATTAGAAAGTATCCAGATCGAGATGTCAAAGAGTTAATCCAGAGTTGGAGCGAACAGATTCAACAAACAAACAGCTTCTTCAACAACTTTGACGGCAAAAAGATAAAGATTCATTACGAAGAGTTAGCAACGGAACCAGAACGAGTTACCCAAAATCTTTGTGACTTTCTAGAAATTGACTATCAACCCCAAATGCTGAATTACTATCAGCACGAACACCATCCTTTAGGAGGAAACAACGGTACTCAGTTTTTAGTTGTCAAAGCGCAAAGTGAAAAAATTAAAGAACCCTTTATCAGCCTTTCAGACCGCACTCGGTATTATTACCAAGACCATGGCTTGGGGATTACCTTAGATTTACGCTGGCGGCAAGAACTAGCTTCTAGTGTAGAACGGTTGTTTGAAGAAATAGCAGGGCAAGAAAATGCAGAACTCAAGTGGGAGGCGTAACTGATGAAAAAAATCGATCTGGTTTTTAGAACAGTTGGGGAAAGAACATCTCAAGCTGCTTTAGACCTAGCCATCAAACAGATCCAGCCCGATCGCGTTCATATCATTGATAATGTTAAGCCCTTTTCCCAAGCTGTGCAGCAGATGATCGGGATTGACTATGAGGCCGATTTTGTTGTTGCCATTGATGCCGATTGTTTGATTTTAGAGGATATGGTGCCCTTCCTCCAAAACAACACCCTCCCTTATGTCGATTGTTACGTTCTTGATAAGTTCAGGGGACAAATTCATTGCGGCGTCCATATCACGAGAGTTGATGTGATTCGCGCCATGCAAAAAATTAAAATACCTCAGGATGACTCTAAATACGTGCTGAGACCAGAGTCAAGGCTACGGGGTGAAGCTCTAAGAAAGCTTAACTTGGGAAAAGCTTTTCAGAAATTTCAGATTTTTCATGATTTCTTTCAGTTTTATCGCGACATCTTTGCTAAATATGCCTTGAGAGAACTGAGAAGTCGGACGGAATACCATCAGGCCAAATTAAATCTCGATCGCCAAGATTGGCAAATGCAACAGGATGATCTAGATTTTCAGGTTGCCCATTATGCAGTTGAATACGCTAGGGAAGAGATCGCCAACAATACCTCTCCCCAGGATATGGCCAAATTTATTGAAGACTTGCCGAATATAGCAATCCGGGAGTTAGAGAAGAGGAATATCCCTGAAAAAGCACCGTTCAACTTACAAGAGGCATGGGATGCTGCTGCTCTCCTCAACGGCCATCAGCGTCCCCGCAGTAAGAAAATGAAAGTTTTTGGGATCGGCTTGAACCGGACAGGCACGACTAGCTTAACGATGGCCTTAAATCGCCTGGGTATTAATGTTATCCATTACCCGGACGAACAGACAACAGAGAAAGAGCTGATGGCTGGTAATTATGACCTATCTCTATTAAATAATTTTGATGGGACAACGGCTGTTACCAACGCACTTTTTTTTGCTCAGTTGGATCGCATGTACCCAGACAGTAAGTTTATCTTGACGGTTCGGGATCAGGAATCCTGGCTCAATTCGATAGCAGCTCACTGGCATCAACAACCTGTCCTAGACGAACCAGGCCAGGAAGCTAAAATGCAGCGCCTAATGCTACTGCGGGTGGCTGTTTTTGGTATCTATAAATTTAATAGAGAAAGATTGTCTTATGTTTACGATCTTCATTATAAAAATGTGATGGAATACTTTAAAGATCGACCAGAATCTTTATTAGTAATCAACATTTGTGCTGGTGAAAGATGGGAAAAACTTTGTCCCTTTTTCAATTTACCTGTTTTAGATGAACCATTCCCTTGGAAAAACTCGAACCCATGAAAATCTTTGGAATTGGCCTGAGTAGAACTGGAACGAAAAGCTTAACCATGGCCTTGAATCAGCTAGGGTTGAAGGTGGCACATTATCCTAGCGATCCTACAACCTTGCAAGAGTTAATGGCAGCCAACTATAATTTTTCTATATTGAAAGAATGGGATGGAATTACGGATATCACGGTGGCGACTTATTACCCCCAGTTGGATCGGCTGTTTCCCAACAGTAAGTTTATCCTCACAGTGCGGGACAAAGACTCCTGGCTGAAGGGGATCGAAAAACACTGGATGGGAAAGCCTGTATTTGATAGCTCAGGTGCCAAGGAAACGAAAATGCGCCTGAGGCGACTGCTGCGTTTGGCGGTTTACGGCACCTATACCTTCAATGCCGAACGGTTGGCCTACATCTACGACCGACACTACCAAAACGTTCTAGAATATTTTCAAGACCGTCCGGAATCCCTCCTCGTTCTGAATGTTTGTGCTGGCGAAGGATGGGAAAAGCTCTGTCCTTTTTTGAATCGGCCTACTTTAGAGGAGCCTTTTCCGGCAATGTATAAGAAATCTATCCTGACGCAGAGGCTATCAGCATGAATAATTGCTTATAAATAAAATTTTAGATTGTTAGATGTCCCTAGGATAGAAAAATCTAAAATCTCAAATCTCAAATCTATAGGGGAAAGTTAAGTGCAAGCAAACGTAGTTCAAAAAATTGCCACCAAAAATGCTGATGGAGTACAGGGAAAAGCATCGGTAAAAAAACTTTACAATCGCCTGTGCAACTACGTTTGGCAGAATAAGTCTCCCTTGTTAATCGCAGTAGTAATTATTTTTTGCCTTTCCTGCGTTCAGGTACTCGTTCCCCAAATCACGCGCTACGTGATTGATACGGTCATTCCCGAACAAAAATTTAATCTTTTGCCTTGGCTAGCCGGAGTTATCCTGTTTGTTTCCTTATTAGTGGGGTTTCTTAACTTTCTGCGGAGTTACATGATGTCCTTATTCGGACATAGAACCCTCAACCACATCCGCAACGACCTCTACCAACACATTCAAACCCTCTCGATCAGCTTTTTCGACAACCAGCGAACGGGAGATTTAATGTCCCGCTTGGCTCAAGATGTGAACGCCATTGGCAACCTCATCACAGCGGACATGGCCGAAATCTTTGCCGACAGCTTCACAGTGATAGCGATCGCAGTTTATCTGTTTATTGCTGATTGGCAACTGACCTTACTGCTGCTAGTCACCTGGCCGCTGATGATCTATCTGACCCAGGTTTTTGGTCAATGGATGCGGGGAGCTTATCGGGATGTCCATTCCTCAGGAGCAGCTGTTAACAATCTCCTCCAAGATACGATATCCAATATTAATATTATTAAGTCCTTTGGCAACGAACAGTACGAAATTGAGCGCTTCTCCGAGCAGAGTCGCAACTACATGGAGGCCAATATTCGTGCGGTGCGCCTTTGGTCGATGTTCTTCCCCGTTATCGGTATCTTGAACAACCTCAGCACCCTGATCGTTCTGGTATTTGGAGCCTGGGAAGTGATGGTTGGTCGCTTGACCATCGGCGAATTAGCAGCCTTCCTGGCCTAT
Organism: Cyanobacteria bacterium UBA8803; assembly: GCA_003505715.1. Taxonomy (GTDB): domain Bacteria; phylum Cyanobacteriota; class Cyanobacteriia; order Cyanobacteriales; family Coleofasciculaceae; genus UBA8803. The sequence continues at coordinate 7,042 of DNXU01000255.1, forward strand.
ATTAACCAAATGAATCAACCCATCCGGCGGTTTAGTAAAATCATGAACGTCTTACAGCGAGCGGTAGTGGCGTCGGATCGGATTTTTGAAATTCTCGACACTGAACCGGAGGTCAAAGAAAAAGAGAATGCCATTCCCCTAACGGCAGTACGGGGAAGCATCAAGTTTGAAGGTGTTGAGTTTGGCTACGCCAGTGGCAAAACCGTTCTCCATAACTTTAACCTAGAGATCCAACCGGGGCAGATCGTGGCGCTAGTGGGTTCCTCCGGTGCCGGAAAAAGCACCATAGCCAAACTGGTAACGCGCTTTTACGACCCCCAAAAGGGACGAATTTTAATTGGCGATCGCAATCTGCAAGATTTTACCCTTGAGTCGCTGCGAGAACACATCGGCATTGTTTCCCAAGAAACGCTACTGCTGTACGGCACGGTACGGGATAATATCGCTTACGGCAAGCTTGATGCCACCGACGAGGAAATAGCAGCCGCAGCCAAAGCCGCTAATGCCCATGAGTTTATTATGAGTTTCCCGGACGGCTACGACTCAATTATTGGCGAACGCGGAGTCAAGCTATCCGGAGGACAGCGGCAGCGGTTAGCGATCGCCAGAGTTTTACTCAAAAACCCGCAATTCATCGTCCTGGATGAAGCAACCTCGGCCTTAGATACTGAGTCGGAAAGCCTAATTCAAGAGTCTTTACAACAACTGTTGCAAGGACCCACCAGCCTAGTTATCGCTCACCGCCTTTCTACTATCCATAATGCCGATCTAATTGTAGTGATGGAACAAGGTTGTATCGTAGAAACTGGCACTCATGCCCAATTAATCTCTAAAGGAGGACGGTATGCCTATCTCCATGCCATACAATTTCCTCAAAAATCAAATACCCCAGAGCCAACAGAAGTTCAGCTCGAACAACCTCAACCTCTTAAAGAAGTTATTCTAGCTTAACTTGTCACCAATAATTCATCCCCGAAAGTCCTTGCCTTAGCTGGCATTTGTATCTAATGCTACAGATATGCTGGGCTACAAACGCTCTAATTAACGCTGGCTTTAGAGCCTATAATCTACGCACACAAAAAAAATGAAAGCTTAATTCCCCCTTCGGCTACGCTCAGGGTAAACCCATTCCCCTTCGGCTA
>DNXU01000509.1:0-5100 GCA_003505715.1 Cyanobacteria bacterium UBA8803
CTCACTGCGGATCGAGGCGCAGTACGGCCATAAAGGCTTCTTGCGGTACATCAACGGTGCCGACAGATTTCATCCGCTTTTTCCCTTTAGCTTGCTTCTGGAGCAGTTTTTTCTTGCGGCTGATGTCACCGCCGTAGCACTTGGCCAGAACGTCTTTCCGCAAGGCCGGAATATGTTCGCTGGCAATGACGCGGCTACCGATAGAGGCTTGGATGGGAATTTTAAATTGGTGGCGCGGAATCAGTTCCTTGAGTTTTTCCACTAAGGCGCGGCCTACATTGTAGGCTTTATCGCGGTGGACAATCATTGCTAGGGAGTCAACCGTGTCGCCGTTGATGAGAATATCGAGCTTGACTAGAGGATTTTCACGGTAGCCAATGAGGTGATATTCCATGCTAGCATAGCCTCGCGATCGCGACTTTAACTGATCGAAGAAATCGGTGACGACTTCTGCCAAAGGCAGTTCGTAGACTAAGGTAGTTCGCCCTTGAGTTAAATACTTCATATCCTTAAAAACACCACGCCGATTTTGACACAGTTCCATGAGAGTACCGACGTAGGTTTCCGGAGCAATCATTTCCACTTGGACGTAGGGTTCAGCAATTTTTTCCCGTTCGTTGGGAGGGGGTAGGTGGCTGGGATTGTCAATCTCGAAGGTGTCGCCTTTGGTAGTGGTTACTTGGTATACTACAGAAGGTGCTGTTGCGATTAACTCAAGATCGTATTCTCGTTCTAGGCGCTCCTGTACGATTTCCATGTGCAGTAAGCCCAAAAACCCACAGCGAAAACCAAATCCCATTGCAGTGGAGGTTTCAGGTTCATAGTTCAGGGCAGCATCATTGAGCTTGAGTTTTTCCAGGGCTTCCCGCAGATCTTCGTACTGGTCAGCCTCGATGGGAAACAAACCGCAAAATACCATGGGTTTGGCTTCGGCGTAACCAGGTAAAGGCTCGGATGCAGCTGCGGCAGCCAGGGTAATCGTATCACCCACACGGGCATCTTCCACAGTTTTAATGGCAGCGGCCAGGTAACCTACCTCGCCAGCGTGCAACTCATCGACCTGGACTTGAGTGGGAGATAAAACTCCCAGTTCATCAATTTCGTACTCTTTGCCGGAAGCCATCAAGCGAATCTTATTGCCTTTTTTTACCGTGCCATCTACGACTCGGAAATAAACAATCACCCCCCGGTAAGGATCGTAATAGCTGTCAAAAATCAAGGCTCGCAGGGGTTGGTTAGTCGTATCCTTGGGGGAGGGGACTAGATGCACTATAGATTCGAGGATCTCATCAATGCCGATCCCTTCCTTTGCCGATGCCTTGATTGCTCCGCTACAATCGAGACCAATGATCTCTTCGATTTCGCTCTTGACCCGTTCGGGTTCAGCTCCGGGCAAGTCGATTTTATTCAAAACAGGAATAATTTCCAGGTTATGTTCCAGTGCTAAGTAAACATTAGCTAGAGTCTGAGCCTCGACCCCCTGGGACGCATCTACTACGAGCAGCGCACCTTCACAAGCGACAAGCGATCGCGACACCTCATAGGAGAAATCCACATGACCCGGTGTGTCGATAAGATTGAGAACGTACAGCTGGCCATCGCTAGCCTGGTAGTTCATCCGCGCCGCTTGCAGCTTGATGGTAATTCCCCGCTCCCGTTCCAATTCCATGTTGTCCAGGAACTGTTCCTTCATTTCCCGGTCACTTACAGTACCAGTCGCTTGCAAAAGCCGATCGGCTAGGGTGGATTTTCCATGATCGATGTGGGCGATGATCGAAAAATTGCGAATTCGAGAGACAGGGGCGTCAGTCATAGCAATGAGTAATGACTTTCAAAAAGTCGGCAAAAGGAAATTGGAGTAGCACTTAATGTATTTTAATGTTTCTACCACCAATCTGGATGGAACTCCTAGTTGGGAAATCCGGGAAAGCTCTTGCCAGGTGAAGTTTTGGGTGTAGTACTAATGCCAGGTGCGCTCATTGCCAGTTATCCTAAAATGTATATAAGGGGAAGAATAACACGCTAAACATGAATAATCATGCTGTCCATCGAGAGCATTCTGCGGACAAGGAAGAAATTTCTATCCATTTAGATGCAGAACTGCTAGACCAAATCAAACACCTGACCAACGATCCTTCTAAGGTAATAGAAACAGCAATTCGTCAGTGGCTTAGAGGTGAGCGCGAGCGAGATGATGAACTAACCCGTTCTTTAAAACGGAATCCTCCCGTACCGCCACGAGGCGAATGGAACGATTGAGACTCCATCGGTGAACTCTTCCTGCCTTGAAACTCTGGCTGGAACTCCAAACCGTGATAGGTTGCATTTACACCTGATAGTGACCGCTAGTCCTTTCTTCGCTTTTAGTTTCCAGGTTTCTTGTAGATGATTGCTCCTGCTAATTCCCAACGTTCTCGCTCTGGGTATCCCGATATGGAATCTAGTACTGTACCAAGCCAGTCTAGCTTTTTGCAGGGGTTAGGGTCCGATCTAGCGTTCATTCAGGATGCATCGGGTCAGTACCACTCGTTTTACTGGAAAGATGCCCAGAAATATGGTCTGACTGAGGAGCAAGTGATCGGACTTCCCCTTAAGGAAACGTTATATCCGATCGCCCTCGAAGCCTATCGGGATCAAATCCAGCGGATTTTGGAGCAACGTACTCCTGAGCGTTGCATCCATTCGTTTGGTTACCGCAACCAATATTTTCCTTTTGAATTGGTGATTGGCCCGATTTTAGAAGCGGATGGCAAGGCAACCAAGGTTTTGGTTATGGGCCACCTGCTACCAGAGTCATCGGTACAAACAGTAATAGACACTCTGCTGCCTTTCAATCTAGACCCTAATCAAAAACTGCTGACCCAGATTGCACGGAAAATTCGCCGTACCCTCAATCTCGATACGATCTGGCAGCAGACAGTGGAAAATTTGGGGAAGGCGATGCAAGTCAGCCGCTGTATTATTTGCTCCTATAAACCAGGGGATGGAGAGGTAAAAGTGGAGGCAGAGTATTGCCAGGAGCCTTTCACCTCAATGCTAGCTCAGAAATTCAAGCTCGAATCTGAACCAGAACTCAAACAAGCGCTATTGAGTTCTGAACCAGTAGTGGTCGATTGCATCAACGACAGTGAATTCCAGCAGCAGTCAGTGCTAGTGGTTTCCACCTCCTATAAAGACGAGCCGAACGGTTTGATTAGCCTGCAACAGTGCGATCGCACTCGTCAGTGGAGCGATGCGGAAATTGAGCTGGTACGAGAATTAGCTGAACAAGTCGGTACGGCGATCGCTCACGGAACGCTTTATAAAGAGCTAGAGTTTGCCAGAGCGCAAGCTGAAGAAGCCTCTCGCCTTAAGAGTGAGTTTCTTGCTAATACTTCCCACGAACTGCGCACGCCCCTCAATGGCATGATTGGGTTTCTCAAGCTCATTCTGGAAGGTATGGCAGACGACCCCGAGGAACAGCGAGAATTTATTCAAGAAGCTCACAATTCAGCTCTGCACCTCCTCAACATCATCAATGACATCTTGGATATTGCCAAGATTGAAGCTGGGAAAATGGAGTTGGAACTAGGTCCAGTCCAGCTAGACGATCTCTTTAGTAAGGTTCAAGATTTTACAGCTCAGCAAGCTCAGCAGAAAAATCTGAGCTTCTCCATTGAAGTGCCTAGCTCTCACGATGGCATCATCATGTATGGCAATTATCAGCGGCTGTTACAGGTGATGTTAAATTTGGTTGGCAACGCCATTAAATTTACAGATGAAGGGGGAATTACGATCAGCGCTGAGATCCTGAAGACAAAAGTGAACTTTCAAAATCAGGAATTTCCTGGTTATGTTAAAGTGCGAGTGGCTGATACCGGAATTGGTGTCTCTCTCGACAAACAAGACAGACTCTTCCAATCCTTCAGCCAAGTTCATGGCGGCCTTAACCGTCCCTACGGAGGCACGGGTTTGGGGCTAGCAATCTCCCAGAAACTGGTGGAAACCATGGGCGGTGTAGTAAATTTCTTCAGTCTGGGCGAACACCTCGGTTCTACTGTTACTTTCACAGTGCTGCTGTTTCAGACTCCTGTAATGAGAACGACTTAAACTAACCTCTTATTATGCAACCTGCTCAGATCTCCCTTCCTTATTTTGATGCTTTACTAGAACAGCTCGGACGCGGTGAGGCAGAAGTTGAAGAAGCCTTTGGGCGTCACGTCCACTGGGGGTATTGGGAAAATCCAGCACAAGCAGATAGCTCAGTAGATGACTTCGCGGCAGCTGCCGAGCGGCTATGCCAACGGGTATACTCGGTGGCACACATTAAGGAGGGCGATCGCATACTAGATGCAGGTTGTGGCTTTGGTGGAACGATCTCGAGTTTGAACGAACACTTCAACAATATCGAGTTGATTGGTTTAAATATCGATCCACGACAGCTAGTGAGAGCAAGACAGGAGGTGCAGCCTCATGGGAGCAACCAAATTAAATTTGTAGAAGGGGATGCCTGCCGGATACCCTTTCCAGATGCATCCTTTGATGTCGTTTTAGCCGTAGAATGTATTTTCCATTTCCCTAGCCGTGTCGAGTTCTTCCAGGAGGTTCGACGCATCCTCCGTCCTAGTGGCAGACTGGCAATTTGTGACTTTGTGCCATTACCTGTCTTTAAATTGGTAGGCAAGTTTCTAGAAAAGTTTGGCAGTGCTTACGTCGGAGGAACCTACGGAAGAGTTGACAGCCATTTCACCCTCGCTGACTATCAAAAGCTTGCCCAAGAAAGCGGATTTGCTCTAACTTGCCAAGAAGACATCACACTAAATACACTGCCCACTTATCCCATTGTTCGCCGCTTATTCGAGCGCATGGGCAAATCTGACTCTGCCAACGTGACCGCATCTATAGAACTAATCAGCCGTTTGCGACTTCTACGCTATCTGATTCTCAGCTTTGCTGTATTACCCAATAGCTAGTGTAGGAAGGCATAAGGCATAAGGGAAGTAAGCTTTTTAAAATTTTTTACATAGTGAGTTATATCTAGCCCTTTTATATAGAGATGGTTTGTAGTAGGCACTTTAGTGCCTGACGATACTCTATGCACCAACCACCAACAACAAATAA
>DNXU01000509.1:5125-5603 GCA_003505715.1 Cyanobacteria bacterium UBA8803
AACCAACAACCAACAACTAATAAAGTACACAGCGTTGAGCCTCTAACAATTCCTGAATCCCTTTTTCTGCTAAATCTAGCATCTGATTAAGCTGATGGCGGTTAAAACTACCCTCCTCAGCAGTTCCTTGGACTTCGATGATGCTTAACTGTTCGTTCATCACAATGTTGAAATCCACTTCAGCAGCCACATCTTCGATATAGTTCAAATCCAGAAACGGCTCCCCCCCTAAGATTCCCACCGAGACAGCAGCGATTTGATGACATAAGGGCGATCGCTCCAACTGTCCAGTTTTCACCATTTTATCTAGGGCAGTAGCCAGGGCCACATATCCTCCTGTGATTGAGGCAGTGCGCGTCCCGGCATCTGCCTGTAGCACGTCCGCATCAACCATTACCGTGCGCTCTCCCAAAGCATTAAGATCTAAAGACGCCCGCAAGCTACGCCCAATTAACCGTTGAATCTCCTGAGTTCGACC
>DNXU01000509.1:5616-5895 GCA_003505715.1 Cyanobacteria bacterium UBA8803
GACAGCTTGAGCAATTCTCGCTCTTGCCGCTTAGGCGTAGCTCCTGGCAGCATCCTGTACTCAGCAGTGAGCCAACCGCTGCCAGTGCCTTCTAAAAACTTCGGAACTCCCTCCTGAACGGTGACATTACAAAGTACCTGAGTGTCGCCGCATTTGGTCAAAACCGAACCAGGAGCAAATTTAGTAAATTCTCGCACGAAACCGACTGGACGAAGCTCGTGGGGTTGCCGATTATCAGGACGCTGCCAAGACATAGGATTAGTTGTTGGTTGTTAGTTG
>DNXU01000509.1:6123-7596 GCA_003505715.1 Cyanobacteria bacterium UBA8803
CTCATCCCTCATCCCTATTATCAAGACAGCCTTTCTAAAATCTCGTGCTGGACTTGCTCTGGGGGTTGGTTGCCGTTGATTGTCAACAGTCTTTGACGATAGCCGTAGTATTCCAGGATGGGAACGGTGCGCTCGTGAAATAAATCGATACGGCGCTGGACTATTTCGGGGCGATCGTCGGGACGCTGTCCTAGGGGGAGGCTATCCTTGGGATTTTCTTCTGGAAGATGCGATCGCCTCGCCGAACGGTTGAACATAACCGTTTCCGGCACCTCTAAGTAAATTGCCCAGTCTAGTTGTTGGTTCAAGTCCTCCAGTAAAAAATCCAACTCCTCCGCTTGGAAAGCCGTGCGGGGGTAGCCTTCTAACAACCAACCCTTAGCGGCATCTGGTTGTAAAAGACGCTGACGCATGAATTCAATCAGGATCTCGTCAGGCACTAGTTCTCCCTTCTCCACATACGGTTGTGCCTGAAGCCCCAGATCGGTTTGGGCGGCGATCGCCTTTCGCAATACATTACCGGTGGAAATCTCAGAGATACTTAGCTGGTGGCACAACCTTCGAGCCTGTGTTCCCTTCCCTGCCCCTGGACCTCCCAGAATCACCAGTCTCACAATAAAAAGCTCCTACGTTCTTAAGCCTTAACATTTCTCTATAAATTTGACACAAATAACCCCTATTTTAGTTGGTCTGGAAAAAAACGAATGTCATTTTCCCACTAACCTCTGTAGATTCAAACCTACCCCTTAGCTCTTGACGGACTTATAGATGTAGTGTTTGACTAGGTAGTCTACCCCCCAAATACGCTATATCTTGTCTGTAGTAATTATGGTGCAACTACTCTATCACTCACTACGGACGTTCACCTGCCCCCTTAATTTTTGACTATGGTTTCCCAGTTAGAAGCTCCAGCCCTAAAGTCACCCGATCACCTCCCATATAGCCTTGAAGGACTAGTACAGGTCTTTACCAGCTCCCACCGCAGTTTTTTTACCAACGTTATGGCTCAAGCCTTGAGAATTGCTGGCCAGGGTACTCCGGTGCTGGTAGTGCAGTTCCTGAAAGGGGGTATTGGACAAGGGCACGAGCATCCAGTACGGTTAGGACAGTACCTAGATTGGGTTCGCTGTGACCTGCCCCGTTACATTGATACGCCAGAGTTAGACGATACCGAACACCAAGCGTTAATCGAGTTGTGGCAGTACACGCAAAATGTAGTCTTAGCAGGGAAATATTCGTTGGTTGTTCTAGATGAGTTAAGCTTAGCCATCCACTTTGGCCTAATTCCTCTAGCTGAAGTACTCGCATTTCTGGAACAACGTCCGAGTTACGTTGACATTATTCTGACCGGGCCGCAGATGCCCCAAGCACTTCTCGATATCGCTGACCAAATTACGGAAGTTAGAAGGAGTCACCAACCGTAACTAACTTAGCTTAAAAGGGCACAGGTAACAGAAAAATGTCCTAACACTT
>DNXU01000507.1:0-6711 GCA_003505715.1 Cyanobacteria bacterium UBA8803
TCCCCATTCCCCATCCCCCATTCCCCATTCCTCTAAGAGAGATTTAAGTTTGAGAAACTGCGATCGCAGTCGGTTCTGGATTTCGGTCAAATAGTACTCGGGGTCTGAGTAAGATCTTGAATAACAACAAGAGCGATCGCAATTCGCCCGGTGTCTGTTGATGCTTCCACTGTCCGGGACGACAGTACAACATCTCTACTAAGCGCCGTTGTTGGGGGAGGGGTAGGGGATCGAACAAGATCCGCACGGTGGGAAATTCCCCAGTCCAGCTGGTTTGAGTAATCTGTCCGGTTAGAGAAATTCCTTCTTCTAAAATTTCCAGCGCTATTGGTAGAGTCTCTCCGGCAGGGATGGGACTTAGTCCAGATTGAGTTAACTCTATTTGGGTGCCGACTTGAGAAATTTTGGCTGTCACTCCCCACCATTTCTCTTCCCCAGCCTGCAATTTAACTACCCGGCGCAGTTCAAACCATTGATATAAATCTGGTTGGGGAACGTCCACCAAGATTAACAAGGCGATGCCTAGCATGAGTAGGTTGTAAGTACTCCAAATCCACCCTAAGCCAATGCCTTTAATTTGCTGGGCAACTTCTGGTGCTACAGTTGTTGCCCAGGCCCCTTTCATCATACACATGCCTAAATTGCGCCACAAGCTCACCGCAGTGATGATAAAAAACCCGATTAGGGGCCATGCTAATCCCCAGTTGAAACGGAAGCGATCGCTTTGAGTTCCCTTAGGCGTCACTTTAAATCCTTTCGCAAAGGGATTGAGCATGACTTGAATAACCGTCGCCGCTAGGGGAAAGGTGAGGACTAAGGAGTAAATATCTGATAGTAGCGCAGAACGAGAACGGTAGTTTAACCAGGAAAATACTGTAATTTGTACTACATAGTAAGGTAGGAAGAAATAAAGTAATTCTTCAGCAGTTGCCCGTAGGGGAATTACGCCTAAAAATGAATAGGCTAAGGGCATGATCAGAAAGACTACGCGAGGGATGCTGGTAAACCAGTGTAGCAGTCCTTCTAAGTGAGCTAATCGCTGTAATGGTCTTAGTCCGGGAATGGTGAGGGGATTGGCATCAATAAAAAATGCTTGGAGAGTGCCTCTTGCCCAGCGCAATCTTTGGAGGGCATGAGCCGATATATTTTCTGCTGCTAAACCTGCACTTAACTTTTCATCCAGATATAGTAACCGAAAACCGCGAGCCGCTAAACGAATGCCAGTAAAATAGTCTTCGCTGAGAGACTCGGTGAAAAAGCAGCCAATAGTTTTTAAGGCACTGCGCCTGACGACAAAGGACGTTCCCGCACAAATAACGCCGCCAGCACCATCGCGAATGGGTTGGATTTGGCGGTAGAATACTTCTTCTTCCGGCGTGACGGCATTTCCTAGTCCTAAGTTATTGGCAATAGGGTCAATGTTGTAAAAGCTTTGGGGAGTCTGGATCAGGGCAACGTTCTCATCTTGAAAGAATCCTACCGTGCGAGTTAAGAAGTTTTTGGTCGGGATGAAATCGGCATCAAATAGGGCAATTAATTCGCCGCTGGTTTTAGCGATCGCGTGGTTCAGATTCCCGGCTTTAGCATGGCGATTATCGGTGCGGGTGATATACTCGCAACCCAAGTCCTTTGCCAGCTGTTCAATTTCGGGACGCTGGGTATCATCTAGTAGATAGACCTTCTTATTGCTATACTCGACAGCCTGACAACCTATAATCGTGCGCTGCAAGATAAAGAGGGGTTCATCGTAGGTTGGGATTAAAATATCTACTGAAGGGGCAAACTTACCTTCTAGTACCTGACAAGCTAACCGATCGGCCTCCGGACGGCGATGCTTGACCTTTAACATTAAAAATAGCTGGAGAATGCTGCTGAAGAGTACCAACATCTCCATGAAAAATAACCCCAGGCTAAAAACCCCGTTTAGGGGGTTAGTCAAATTTAGGGTGGAGAGCGATCGCCACATGATGTAACGAATTGCCAAAGTTAATAAAATCCCAATCACCAGTATCCGCGACCAAGTGCGGGGTTGGGGGGAAATTTTGGTAATGGCGATCGCGATCGCTAACAGGATCACCGTAGGAGCCAGTAAAATTTCTCCCATCACCATCGGCGCTTCCAGCCACATGGGGGGATTTTCTTGCATGTACTGAATCTGCTCAAAAATCTCGTCAATTTTCCCAATCCCAGCAAACCATGCCGCCACGATCGCAAAAGACAATACGACAATCCCTATCAGGCATAGAGTGGCGAATCTGGGTTTGGGAACTCGCTGGAAGCGGCGATTCTCCCTAGCTTGGTTGCCTAAATTTGCAGGGTTCATCGTTGTATTTTAACGAAATTGGCTACCCCAGAAGAGATTTAAACTCTCCTGGGGTAGCTATTGTTTTCAAAAACTAAATGCGTTCGTGGGTAACTCCTGTTGCTTGGGTTGGGTGAAGGATTGAGATATACTTCACCCCTAAAAACCTATCCCTGATGTTTCTGGCAATTCATTGCGATGGGTTTATGACCTCTGACAAGCGCCATCGTTACTTTAGGGGTTTTATCCGACATTCTTATTGCGCTTGCGCAATCCCCAAATTCCCATCAGAGCTAAAGCACCTAAACCTACCCCAGCACCTGGTTCGGGTACGGCAGCTGCTTCGAGCTGGAAGTCAACACCATCACCTGTTCCACTGAGCGTGTCCTTACCCAGCTTGAGGGTAATTGTCTTCACGTTCGCCCAGGTTTGATACTGGATATTACCATTCGGGCCTGAAGGAACGGGATTGATACCTGAGATCAAAGTACCGTTCGTTGCCAGAACCTTTGTCTCATCTGCACCTAATCCTTCAGCATCGAAATAGGCGATTTTCAGCTCGGGAATTATGTCGGTAAAGGTAAATGTGTAGGTACCTACTTCTAGTTGTCCAGTTTCTTCTACCGGATTCCCATTTTCCGATGGACGGAACCAATATCCCGCTGGGTTAGTGCCAGCATCGCCTGCCGCCAAAAACACCGAACCATATATATTTGCAGTTAGCAGGTTGTCAACAAACAAGCGGCTCTTGGTGGTAGTCGTTGAATCGGTTTCGCTTACTATGCTCTGTATCAAATAAGGTGTGAGGTCGGTCAAGCATTTTGTGCCGTCAAGACAACCCAACCCTACATCAATTTCAGTTTCCTCCTGTGGAACTAAGGAAACAGCAGAAGCGGAAGGGGCTAGAAAAGCTGTGGCTGCGGTAGATGCGGCTACTAGTGCAGCTACTGTAGAGGTATTGCGTAAAAACGATGTAATCTTTTGATTTTCCATGGTATTGCCTCCCTAAGGCTTATTTTTTCAGTCAATGTAATCTTACGAGGGGGTTAAATAATAATTTACAAGAATTTCACGCCTTTCCTCAGTGTATCAGGGAATTTGTCTAGCTCGGAAAATAGTCATAGCCATCCCTTCTGAGTGTTAGAGATAGAAGCTTTGAGTCTTTAGCTTTGAGCTATCCTGCTTTCAACCCCCACCTTCGGTAGTTCCTATAACAATAACTCAATTTCTCTTCCATGTTTCCTCGTAAAGCACATCTTGATGGAATCTTTAAATAACTCGTCCCTGGAGGACGTGATTATGAAGTTTAGGTAAAGTTATGGGGAATTGGGAATTGGGAATTGGGAATTGTTTTTTCCGTAGACCATGTATTAAAAGTTACCAATTTCCAATTGCCAATTAAGAGAAAATCCTTTTGTAACAGCTAGTTGAGGGTGCTCAATGGGGGTAGCAATACAAACAAAGGCGCATAACGAACAATAAAAATTTCTCTTCCCCAGTCCCAGTCTCTTCATTTTCCAGTTAAGTATTTTTACCCGATCGCTTCAATAAGATGGCTCTCAATCCTGCACTATTAGCACCTTGATAGTCTTCTGTCAAGCTGTCCCCAATGTACCATACCTCGCGGGCATCGCAGTGATGTTTTTCCAGGGCAATCCCAAAAATTTGGGGGTCTGGTTTAGCCACACCTACCTGGGTAGAAATCGTGACTGAGGTAAAAAACTCCTCCAGTTTCAGCGCCTTTAAGACTAAGTAAAGACGAGAATCAAAATTGGACAAGACCCCTAGTTGAATCCCAATCCGCCGCCATGCCTCTAAAGCTGGCAGAACATCTGGATAGACAAACCAAGGTTCAGCGGTGGCAAAGTGATTGTAAAGTTGGTCAAAAAAATCGGTAAAGTCAGCAAACCTCTCCAGTAAACCTACATTTTGGAACGTGCGCAGGGTAATCACCCGCCACCATTCAAATTCACACTGGGGAATTTCTTCGGGGTCGGTTTCCGGAAATACGGGGGGTTCGGCGGTGGCGAAAGCTTGGAAGAAGGCTTCGTCCAACAGGGTAGCTGAGGCACTTACCCCAAATCTTTGCGCGATCGCGCTATACACCTCACCCACACTACCCCGAACTCCAAACAGCGTACCTACTGCATCGAGCAAAATTACTTTTGGATGTTGCATGGTTGTTGGTTGTTGGTTGTTGGTTGTTGGTTGTTGGTTGTAATCAAGAATTTTATATTTTTAATTGGTAAATCTGTTAATGGGAATGGTAATTGAGAACTTTGAACCTTTACCTGGCTCGGAAGTACATGTCAATTGACCGCCGTGCTTTTCTACGATGATTTGGTAACTGATTGACAAACCTAAACCTGTTCCTTTTCCTACTGGCTTAGTGGTAAAAAATGGGTCAAATAGCCTGCGGGAGACCTCTTTACTCATTCCTGGCCCGTTGTCAGAAATCTGAATTACGGCATGAGGAATCGTTTTTTGATATCCTGTTTCTCCTTTCTCAGCCGGGATTTCTCTAACCTCAGTGCTAATTTTGATCTGGCAGGGAATATCCTTAACTGGATTTGATGTTTTTAACACATCAATGGCGTTGGTGATGAGGTTGAAAAAAACCTGATTGATCTGACCGGCATAACAATCAACCCTGGGTAAATTTCCATACTCTTTAATAACTTTAATTTCTGGATGCTCAACAGATGCTTTCAAGCATTGCTGTAAAATCATTAAGGTACTGTCAATGCCTTCATGAAGATCTGCTGGTTTCATTTCGGCTTGCTCGGCCTTTAAAAAGTTTTGTAAAGATAAAACTACTTGGCGAATCCGATTGGCTCCCACCTTCATTGAGGTTAAGAGCTTTGGCATATCTGTCATCAGAAAGTTGAGATCGATGGCTGCTATTTGGGCTTTGATTTCGTCTGGGGGCTGGGGATAGTGCAGGGTGTAAAGTTCCACTAAGCGCATTAAATCTTGCAGATAGCACAAGGCATAGTCGATGTTGCCATAAATGAAACTGACAGGGTTGTTGATTTCATGGGCAACACCAGCCACCAGTTGCCCCAGACTGGACATTTTTTCCGTCTGAATGAGCTGGGTTTGGGTTTGCTGAAGTTCCTGCAATAAAGAGGTAGCATGTTGTGTTTCTGCTTTTAAGGCTGCCTCTGTTAGTTGGTGCTGAGCAATCTCTTGTTGCAGCAGTTTGTTAAGTTGGATCAGCTCAGCTGTTCGTTCTGCCACTCTTTGTTCTAACTCGTCATTAGCTTTTTTTAGTGCTTCCCGAGCCAGTTTGCGCTCGGTAATATCTCTTGTCACCCTGGCAAAGCCCCTTAGCTGTCCGTCCTCGGCACGCAAGGCAGTTGTGACAACATTAGCAAAGAACTGCGAGCCGTCTTTGCGCATTTGCCAGCCTTCCTCTTCAAAACTACCGTGATGGGCGGCAAGGCTTAATACTGCTTCGGGTTGGCTGCTCTCAATAGCATTGCTGCTATAAAAGCAGGAGACATGCCTACCAATGGCTTCAGAAGCTCGATACTGTTTAAGCCGTTCGGCACCTGTATTCCAGCTAACAATTTGGCCGAGGGGATCGAGCATGATAATTGCATAGTCATTAACACCTTCCACCAGCAAGCGGAAGCGCTCTTCGCTTTCCCTTTGTGCTGCCTCTGCCTGTTTGCGCTGGGTATTATCGCGAGCTACAGCATAAATGAAATGCTGATGGGGACATTGGGTTACATGCCACAACAGCCATTTATAGGAACCATCTTGGCAACGATAGCGATTTTCAAAGGAGATTGTATCTGTACAGTAGGTCAGGTTTTGCAGATGCTCCAGCGTTGATTGCCGATCGTCTGGATGAATCCATTCGATCCAGGGTTGGCTTTGAAATTCTTTAGCGGTAAACCCCAGTATTGTGGAACACATGGGATTCATTTGCTTCCAATACCCATCCGCCCCTGCAACGAAAAACATATCTAGCGTAAGGGAAAAAAATTTGTAAAGTTTGCTACAAACAAAAGGGTGCCGATCTGTTTCTGAACTTTTACACGGGAGTTTGATGCTTTCTGCCGTTTGGGTTGCCATCGCTTACTTACCTAGTTGCTTAGACTCTATTCCTCTATCGAGAGCGACTAAAATTCAAAATAGTTCGAGGCAAACAGCTCATTCCCACTTTCCTTAGTCGCTATACGGTCTGAAAAAAGCCCTGGAACAGCTTCCCTATTGAAGCATTGCTACGACAAAAGCTGTTGGAGTTAGGCAAGTAGATACACCATCAAATATGATAAAGTTTTTAAATAATTATGGCTAGTATAAAGGCTATATGCTGTTCCTATATGTTATTTTCCTGACATTAAGATTTCATAAAAGAAAGGGAACAGGGAATAGAAAAAGGGATGAGGGATGAGGGA
>DNXU01000507.1:7005-8506 GCA_003505715.1 Cyanobacteria bacterium UBA8803
ATCCCTCATCCCTCATCCCTTACACCCTCACTCCTTATTCCCTAAAACTCTGCAATCAAAGGGGTTCGGGGGAAAGGAATTACATCCCGAATATTTCCCATCCCAGTCATAAACTGCACTAACCGTTCAAATCCCAAGCCAAAGCCGGCGTGAGGGACGGTGCCGTAACGCCGTAAATCTAGATACCACCACAAATCCTCTGGATTAATTCCCTGAGCCTGAATCCGTTTTTCGAGAACGTCAAGGCGTTCTTCCCGCTGGGAACCGCCGATAATTTCGCCAATCTTAGGCGCAAGAACATCCATGGCGGCGACAGTCTTTTCGTCGTCATTCAAACGCATGTAGAATGCTTTGATCCCCACAGGGTAGTTGGTAACGATGACGGGCTTTTTAAATAGTTCCTCTGCCAGATACCGCTCGTGTTCTGACTGGAGATCTAAGCCCCAATTCACGGGAAACTCAAACTTGCGATCTGCTTTTGTCAATAGAGCGATCGCCTCAGTATAGGTAATTCGCTCAAACTGATTGTTAATAATATTTTCAGCCGTTGCCAGCACTGAATTATCAATCCGCTGGTTGAAAAATTCCATATCTTCTGGACATTTGTCTAGCACCGACTGGAAGAGGTACTTCAGGAAAGCTTCCGCCAAGTCCATATCGCCGTGCAAATCGCAGAAAGCCATTTCCGGTTCCACCATCCAAAATTCTGCCAAATGGCGAGAGGTATTGGAATTTTCGGCTCGGAATGTTGGCCCAAAGGTATATACATCGCGGAATGCCATAGCCATAACTTCTGCTTGGAGTTGTCCGCTGACGGTGAGGTAAGCTCTACGTCCAAAAAAGTCTTGGCTAAAATCAACTTCTCCCTGCTCAGTTTGGGGAATCTCCTTAAAATTCAAGCTTGTAACTGTGAATAACTCACCCGCCCCTTCGCAATCGCTAGCTGTGATAATCGGGCTATGAATCCACAAAAAACCTCGCTCCTGAAAGAACTGGTGGATAGCATAGGCACAAGCATTGCGTACCCGGAAGACGGCGCTTAAGGTATTGGTACGCGATCGCAAATGTCCGAGCGATCGCAAAAACTCAAAGGAGTGGCGTTTTTTCTGGAGGGGATAGGTGGCGGGATCGGCGTCTCCATAAACGTTTACTGAAGACGCTTTCAACTCAATCTGCTGTCCCTTTCCCGGAGAAGGCACGAGGATACCAGCAATCTCTACTGATGCTCCAGTATTGAGCTGCTTGAGGATGGTGTCATAGTCAGGTAAGTCAGGATTAAGGATGACTTGCAAATTTGCCAAGAAGGAGCCATCGTTAACCTCTATAAAGGTAAATTCCTTCAATTCTCGTTTCGTCCGTACCCAACCCTTAATCGTTACCAACTCATCAGGCTGACCATTTCGCAATACTTCTGCAATCCGTCGCTCTACCATGTTTTTAAAAAGTCACAATTGATCCCTATAACCATTACCCTCAGTGTAGTCGGGAAAATAGGGATGAG
>DNXU01000626.1:0-5432 GCA_003505715.1 Cyanobacteria bacterium UBA8803
CCTCACCCCCTCATCCCTCATCCCTCATCCCTCATCCCTATTCAAATTACTGACCCAAGATTCCCAAGAAGTCGAAAATTCTGAACAATCCAACCAGTCCATCTAGAGGTTCTAATGCAGTGCCAATGGTATCCGTAACCCTCGCCAAACCGGAGCGATTAACTACGATAATGTCGTTATTGCGGAGTGTGGGATTGCTTTGCTCGTTGATTCCTTGAGCCAAATCAATTGGTACTGTCTGCTTGGAAACAGTGCCATTTGGGTTAAGGCGAATCAATTCTACAGAACTCTTACGCGCTCGACTTTGATTGAAGCCGCCTGCCGCAAGTAGAGCTTGATTCAAAGGGGTATTGGCTGGAACCTCCACTATCCCAGGTTCTATCACTTCTCCGACTACACCAACTTTAATGGTCTCAGGAGAAAAATTGGCTGTGGCTAATTCAGTTGCCTCTGCTGGGCTGACTTCAGTGGCAGTCGGGACAATAATGGTATCTCCGTCTTGTAGAATGGCGTCTTGATTGAAATCGCCAGTCTGCAAAAGTTGCCACAGATCCACTGGAATGGTCTGTTGCGTACCAGCTCTGGTAACTCGTCTTACCTGGATCTGGCGGATATCAGCCATTGGCTGAATGCCACCAGCGAGTTGAATGGCTCGCGCCACGGTTGGGAATCCCATAGTTCTTTGAGAATTTTTGGTATCTCCCCCAATGACTACATAGGTGCCTGGACGAACCACTTCGCCGACGACAGCAACCGTGCGGGGTGTTTCGGGATTGGGAGCAAAACCAGTGGCGGCTATTTGTCGTGCTTCTGCTAGGTTAATATTTGTTAACGTGGGGATAAAAATAACGTCTCCATCTCGCAACACCAGGTTTTGAGGCATATTTCCAGTTTGAATCAGTTGCCAGAGATCGATATTAATCACTCTTTGGCCTCGGCGTATCTGCACGCTGCTAATATCAGCCGATAGGGTAACTCCCCCAGCTTGCTCAATCACCTGTGATAATGTGGGATATTGTACTCCTGGCTGAGAGCCTACTCCTCCTGCCAAAGATAGCGTGTAGGAGCCAGGACGATTTACTTCCCCAGCAATTACAACATTGAGGGGACGCGGAGTAATCAGAGTTACTGAGATCGAGGGGCGTTTGAGGACGCGAGCGTAGCTAGCGGATATGAGCTGAGAAGCCTGCTGTAGGGTTAACCCTTCCACCAATACGCTACCAATTAAGGGGAGGTTAAGAGAACCACCGGGCGGAATCTGGTAATCCCCACTATACTGAGGAACTCCTAAAATATCTAGGTGGATGCGATCGCCTCCGCCTAAGGTGTAATCTGACACCTGTTGCAGGAGACTGGCAGCTATTGTTATTGGCACCCGATCCTCCAGAGTCGGCAATTGTGCTCTGACGGGAGATGGGCAAGCAATGACCGTTAAAGTCAACAAGGTCAGAGTTGCAACCGTAGGAGCTGTTTTGTGATGATTACTGGCATGAGACATTTGTGGCAATTCAGCTCAAGCTAGGTAGGGATGAATATTTCAGATTTATTCTATCCCGAACGCTTTGAGTTCAACCGCTCTGTCCTAGGCTGCGTTCGAGCTTAAGCAAGTATTTAAACTTATCTGATCCTCCAACTAACGGCACCCCGGTCAATCTAACAGCCATAGTCATAATTATAAAAGATGAAAGATATACTTTTTGATCCTTTATTTTTGCCCATAATCCTTGCGATTGGTTTGATTTACCTAGGCGTTATTTTTACTCTTACTAGCCACAATAAAAAGCTAGTTTCTAATTTGGAAAAAGTGGCAGTTATTCTTTTCATTTTTACCATGTATGGGGTAGATCAAGAGCCTTTTGCTCGATTGCATCCTCAAACCCTGTCTGAATACGGCAAAACTCTTCCTTCAGCAGCTGTACAGTTAGCTGTCTACGCTGCTCTTCTTTTTATTCTCTTGCCTCGACTGCGTTATACGCTCAAAGATATATTCCCTACTTTATCATTAGTTATACTCAACAATCCTTTCTTATGTTTTTTACTTTTAATGGTAGGCTTGTCATTCCTTTGGTCTGAAACACCTATCGAAACTCTCAAATTAAGCCTGGTATTGATAGGAACAAGTACTATTTCTGCTTACATTGGCAAACAATACAATTGGCAAGAACTGGATTTTATTTTACGATGGGTTGGTGCTGCTATAGTCCTACTTTCTCTGGTTAACCGCAACCCAGTTGCTAAGGGATGGTGTGGTATTTTAGGCCATCCAAACCAGCTAGGAGCTGCCATTTCTTTAATTGCTACTCTCTGGATTTGGCACGGCACCCATCACCCCAAACAACGTTGGCTAGCATTGGGAATACTAGGAGTGTGCTTTGTCCTGTTACAAAACACGAATTCGGCTGGTGCTAAAGTGCAGTTATTTGTTTTGATCAGCCTTTTAATATACCTCCGATTCGTGAAAAGTTTGAGTTCTCAATGGGCTTTTGTGGCTGTTGTCCTTTTTCTTCTGCTCGTTAGTATTGCTGCGATTTTGATAACGGAAAATATGGAGGCTATTGTTGTAGATACTCTGGGTAAGGATTTAACATTTACTGGACGGAGGCCGCTATGGGAATTACTCTGGCATAGGAAGATAAAATCCCATTTATGGCTCGGTTACGGATATGCGAGCTTTTGGCAACGTTGGCGAGGACTTGATAACCCTGCTCAAGATGTCGTGTTTGGTAACGGTTGGAGGGCACTCCATGCTCATAATGGTTTTATGGAGATTCTCTTGGCTTTAGGTTTAGTGGGATTCATACTATTTGTTCTCTCCTTATTGACAACTCTAGCTCGTGCAGTTATGTATATGAGCCAGACTAAAAGGCCAGAATCAATATTACCTCTTGTACTTTTAACGTACTTACTTGTACCCAACCTTTCCCTCAGCCGTCTTTTAGAAACGGGCGATACCTGGTGTTACTATATTTTGGCGGTAATTCGATTGAGTTTAGATACTAGAGAGATGAACTTCAGCGAAAATAAAAAGATTGAGGCACCAACTCCTCATGAATTAGTTGAAACAGAAGAACCTAGTAGTTAAGTAGTTCAAAATTGGAGTGATATTAAAGTAGAGATGTTTCACCGAAACGCCTTTACCAAATTAGGCGTTGCTAACTTCGTTTTTTGATATAACGTTTCAGTAAGGGTTTAATTTCAATCAAAGCAGGTACTCCTTGCAGTAAAGGCATAGCTTGTTTAAGCCTTCTTAGACCTTCTCGAAAAACCTTAGCTTGATAAAAATAATTACTTTTTATAGGTTGCGGCTCTGGTAATTTTCCCTCATAAATACAACTAAACAAGCTCAACCACTGTTGAGTAATCAATTCAGGAGAGAAATTATTTTGAACAAAATTAATACCGTTGTCGCCCATTTGCTTAGCGATGTCAGGATTATTTAAAAGATAAAGAATATTACGTGCTAGCTCCCTATCCGTATTTCCTAGTAATCCCGTCTTTTTGTGAACCACAGTATCGGGCATCCCCTCTTTAGCTCCAGAAACAACAGGAGTACCAGAAGCCTGGATCTCCAAAGCGCTAGCAGGACAAACTTCTGTTCTCCCTGAAGGATTTACAACCCCCACATCGGCCCTTTGCAAAATAGGAATTTTTTCCTCCCCTAAAACACCAGCAAAATGTACCGATTCCATGATATTACCGTTCTCATCAGATAAAAATGGGCGTATACAATTGGCTTCATAATGTTCTTCAGCTACGCCCCATTTCCCTAATACCTGATTGCGATCATAAAGCTTGCCGCTGCCAATTACAATCAACTTAGCATCCGGTCTTTTCTTGAGAATATAAGGCCACACTCTAGCCAGATAATGAAACCCTTTTGAAGGAATAATGCTACCCAGGAATACAACTGTATTGCCTTGCTTGGCAATTTCTTTTTGGGGCACAAAGCTTTCAATATTAAACGGATTAAAAATGCGGATTGATTTTTCAAAAACTCTATGATCTCGCAAAAGGTCGAGTTGTTCCTGACCGACACAAACATGGCACTTGATTTGCGGGCAATCGGCGATTCTTTTTAAGGCAACAATATCGGGTGTATTATTAGAGCGGGATATGGTTTTTACTTTGAGTTGGGGTAGCTGATCGTAGATGGGATGATCTCCCTCTCTAGACCTGAAAACAAATATATCGCACCCTTGCTGTTCGCTTTTTATGGCAGCATCTATATCACTATCGGCCTGACAAACGTTTAAAGATGGTGGCAAAAGTTCTGTGAGATTTGCTAAGAGTAAAATATTGAGCCGATCTGAATAAAATTTATTTAAATAATAAGCTGTAGCTACTGTAGTAAATTGTGTTCCGCCCATACCAGGATTCCCTTTTTCAGGAACCCTTAAATCAACATGAGGAAATCTTTTATTTTCTAGATAAAATCCTACTTTTATTTTTGGTTTCATTATCGCATCACTCTCCTTTACAATAAAAGCAATCTGGCGTCGCTTGATTTAAATCTCCTCTCAACTGCCCACAATTCTGTAGTGGTGAAGCATTCGGACATAAGTATGGACATTAAAATAGGTGTTGTCATCCTTAAGAGTTTGGCTACTACTATCAAGTCTGCCATTAACCGTAGCAGGTTGCAGACTTTCTCCTTGTACCAACTGCTGTGGTGCTGAAGGGTTAGGGTTGGTTTGGCCGACGGTTGGGGTTGGCACTACTGCGAGTAATCCTGCCATTGCCACTTGACCCAACCACCCAGATAACCGTCTCCCGTTCCGTGCTTTTCCCTTCATGGCGATCGTCCTCACTCTCTTGTTATTATTTTGTATTTCTAGGGGATTATAAGATTATAGCGAGGATATCAGCGAGAACAAATCATCGATCTGTTTCGCTTTATTGACTGGGTGATGACACTTCCTGAAGAACTAGAACGAGCGTTTTTGCAAGACATCAATCAATACGAGGAGGAGAGGAAAATGCCGTACATCAGCAGTGTTGAAAGAATTGGTATAGAAAAAGGTAGAGAGCAAGGTAGAGAAGAAGGTAGAGAAGAAGGCATTCAGCAAGGTGCTGGCCAAATGTTGATTAAATTACTCGAACATCGATTTGAACCTCTACCAAAGGATGTAAAGGCTTACTTGCATCAATGCGAAGTAGATCAACTCAATATATTATTTGATCTAGCTCTGAGTGTAGACTCATTTGATGAGTTTCTGGAGAGTAGTAATATACACATACAGGAGCTAGGTGCCTTACGGATGTTGCGACGGTTACTGCGACGGCGATTTGAGTCACTGCCTCAAAACGTCAACACTCGCCTCAGTAAATATAATGTACAGCAATTAGAGGAACTATTAGATTTAGCACTAACCGTAGATTCCCTTGATGAATTTGTTAACGCTCTCCCTGTAATAGGGATGAGGGATGAGGGA
>DNXU01000626.1:5530-13417 GCA_003505715.1 Cyanobacteria bacterium UBA8803
TAGGGGCGACCCGCTGTTTGGGATTAGATGAACGCGAACAGAATTTATTGGGTCGCCCTGGATGGAGTTCAGCTACTTTAGAGTGGATAATTATAACTGCTTAAGTTTAAGCCATATTCCTGCTGTAATTTATTATTCGATGCTGCCAAGCGATCGCTTACTTTTTCTTGCATCGCCATACTAATTTGATAGTCTTTCTTTTGCCCCTCTTTCAAGTAATTCAACAGGTTATTTCTCACAGATTTGGGCAGTAACTTCAGTGAATTAAGGTTGGGAAATAGCCTTCTTCTTACTAACATTCTATAGATATTATACCTATGGGATACTGAGGCATTTTCATGTTTATTTAACAGAACTGATTTAGTTGTTTCGGGATTAATCCCTAAAAAGTCTGATAATTGCTCGGCAAAATAATCTGGTTTATAAACTAGTTCTTCAAAAAGGAATACACCTACATTCTTTTTGCCAAAAAGCTCTGAATAAAGGCTTAATATTTGATAATAGTCCAACGAGCTAAAATATTTTGTCAGATTATCGTCAAGAGCAATTTGAATCCAGTTATCTATAGAGACTGGTTGTCCTACTTTAACACAACGCGGATCGAAGGGGTGATCTCGGTATTGAGATATAATCATATTCAATTGATTTCTTAAAACTATGATAATTCTAGCCTCAGGAAATATCTCTTTTAGCCGCTCTGCTTTGGATTTGATGTCATTATAAGAAAATAATACTGAGGTAAATCTCTCTGAACTAAATAAATTTATTTGCTCTGCTTTCAGGTACGGTTTAATTGACTCTTGGTATAGTTCTAGGTTGCCGCTAGAGCGATATTCTAATCCATCTAACGCAACAAGATTGTAATAAAATTTCTTTAATTTTTCATCCCTTAAATATATACAATCCCAATTAATTTCACTACTATCCTTACCAAGGTTTCCCGTAGGATACGTTCCCAAATTATTAATTTCAGAATGTTTATCAAACAGATGCTTTTGCAGAGTAGTACTAGCTGCTTTAGCACATCCTACATGGATGAAAATCTTAAACTTTTGTGGCAACACCTGACTGTTCATACTTGAGGATTGACTCTTCAGCACTCTACTACCACATCCTCTAGGGTAGTGAGAGCGTTGCCCCCTTACCCTATCAGTAACGGCTAAACCCATGATAATATCTTTACCAAGGCTGCGAATAGTTTTTGGCTGAAAAAGGCTCCTGAACGTTGGCAATACCTCAATAGCATGATGATAGACAGGCAGGGGTGGTAGCGTAGGTGTATGAGGCGGCACGCGAGCAGTCACAACAGTTGTGGAATTAACCAGGCAACATTGGCTCATGCACGATCAGGATGGATTATAGAGGGAAAAAGCAGTCACAGTCATCTACATCGCATCATCACATATCGCTTAAACAGGAACATGAGTAGCTATCTATCTAAATTTTTGTACGTTCTTCCCACCAATAAAAGCCGGCTGCTGCCGCTACTGCTGGTATTTTTATTCGCACCCGTGCTGGATACTCTAGGTATAGGTCTCATCGGAGCTTTCACTGGCTTAGCGACTAACCCCGAGTCAATTTATCATATGGCTTTCTTATCAGACATTTATCATAAATCAGGACTAAAATCTATTAAGTTATTTATCACTTTATTGGGTTTAGTCATTATGGTTGTTTTTTATATAAAATCTGCTCTGTTCTTGCAAATTCAAAGGTATATTTACAGATTTAGCTATGGTCAACAGCGAAAATTACGTTTAAAGCTGATGAAGACTTATCTCTCAGCTCCCTATACCTTTCACATTCAAGCTAATACAGCTGACTTAATTCATAACGTTTTTAATGAAACTAACATATTTTGCAATAAAATAATGCTACCAAGCCTACAAGGCTTATCAGAATTTGCCGTTATTATTTTCTTGGTATTGCTCCTGGCCAAGACAGACTTAGTCGCGACAGCAACTGTATCGAGTTTGCTGCTAATGGCTTTTTTAATTTACAACCAATTTAGAGGGAGACTGGCTCACTTAGGGAAAGAAGCATCTAAGGCACAAGCTGAAGCTCTACGCATTCTCAACCATGCCCTCGGAGGATTTAAAGAGATGCGGGTCATCGGGTGTGAAGGATACTTTGAAAATCAGATGGATGAACAAGCTAAGAGATACACCAAGGCTGGCAGCACCTATCAAGTTTTTCAAATTATTCCGCGCCTTCTGATCGAGGTTATTTTAATTACATTCCTGATTGGCTTCACTTCTATCTTTATTATCATTCATACAAATACCCAAAATTTTACCTCAGTTCTCAGCATTTTTGCCGTAGCGTCCATTCGCTTAATTCCATCCGTTAGTAAATTTATGTCCGCACTAGGGGATCTGCGCAACTCTAGCTACGCTTTGGACAAACTGTATTTAGATGTCAAGGAAATAGAAAATCTGAAATCCACTCAGAGAAAAGAGCCTTTGCCTCACTCAAGTACGGAGCCCCCCTTCAGCTCTCAAATAACTAACTCTCAAGCCATGCCTTTTGTGAATCAAGTAGTGCTGGATAAATTAACTTACCGTTATCCCAATGCTCCAGAACCAGCTCTTAAAGAGGTATCTTTGACTTTACCGCGAGGCCATTCTATTGCTTTCATCGGTAAATCTGGGGCAGGTAAGACCACCTTAGTTGATGTTATTTTAGGTCTTTTAACGCCAGAAAGTGGAGATATTACAGTAGATGGTCTCTCTGTATACACCAATCTGCGTTCCTGGCAAAATCTGGTGGGGTATATTCCTCAGTCTATTTTTCTCATTGATGATACCCTCGAACGCAATATTGCTTATGGGGTTCCCGATCCCTTGATTGATTTAAACCGATTAAATAATGCTATTAATGCAGCTCAGCTGGAAGATTTAGTTGAGCAATTGCCTAATGGGATTAAAACTACGGTTGGCGAACGAGGCGTGCGCTTGTCTGGAGGCCAGCGGCAGCGAGTAGGAATTGCCCGTGCGCTCTATCATCAGAGGGAAATTCTGGTCATGGATGAGGCTACTGCTGCGCTCGATGCTGAAACAGAAACTTTAGTAACTGAGGCAATTAAGTCTTTGAGCGGAACAAAAACAATAATTATCATTGCTCACCGTCTTTCAACTGTTAAGCATTGCGATTGTATTTACTTAATCGATCGAGGCAGTATAGCGAAGTCAGGTAGTTATCAAGAAGTGGTTGGAGACTAAGCTCGTTATATAGCATTTCCCAATCATTTATGAGACCAATTGGCAGTTTTTTATCGTCCGAAAAAATTTTGAAGTCCTTCCCCCCCTATTCCCTGTTCCCTTTGGCGAGCAACCCTAGCTTCACATCTCAAATAAAAAGGCTATATGTCAAACAGTTGTTCATCTGCGCTGCGTTTGGTACTGTTTCGTCCTGGTGTTATTGGTAATGACACGGCATTTGAAGCCCAAGCTGCCATTTATAAATACCTTCAGCAGCATTATGGCTATGCTTTCACGATCGTTAAGTCAGAAGAAGATAAGTATCAGGATGAAGCGTTGCCAATTATTTCTATCCCCAAAAAAGCTTGGAAAGCAAGTTTACACCAGCTGGGAATTCCTAAATTAGGATCGGCTAACCAATACCTTGACCCCATTTTTACCCAAGCTGATGGGATTATAACGATCGATCCAACTGCCTATTGGCAAGGTTTGCTGGCGATCGCCTATGCCCATCAGACAAAAAAGCCAGTCTGGTTTGATGCCTCGCGAACGGTCATGGGTGCTTCTCAAACCTTAACCTGGAAGTGGCAACGGCGCTTTTGGATGAGAAAAGCGTTTTATCAAACAACGGGTATCATCGTGACGGTTCCCAAGTGCATTGAACGCTTTCAAGAAATAGGTCTGTATGATCAAGTCATTGCTCCTAAGTTTACGATTATGGGGCATCCTGTTGATACTAAGCAGTTTGTACCCCACCCCAAACAGTCTGAGCAAGATGGCATTGTGCGGGTATTAGTTATATCCCGCATGGTTCCCGAAAAGGGGCTGTTGTACATTCTAGAAGCAATGGCTCCCTTGTTGCGATCGCGCCCCAATCTCCAATTACAATTCCTTGGTCGCGGTCCGATGCGGTCTTTTTTAGAAGCTGAAGTGGCAGAGCGAGAATTGAGGGAAAACGTGATTTTCCTCAATCCCGTTCCCCATCAGGAAATTCCTAGCCTTTTAGGAGTGGCAGACTTATTTGTAAACCATGCAGTCAGTACCGGACATTGGGAAGAATATTTTGGTGCAGTTAACCTTGAAGCTATGGCCTGCGGTCTCCCCTGCGTGCTAACTACTTCTGGCGGTATTTCCTACGCGATTCGAGAGAAAGACGTAGCTGTCTTTGTCGAAGAACGTAATATCATCCAGTTGCGCGAAGCAATTACTCGTCTTCTGGATTCTGAGCAGGAGCGCTGCTTAATGGGGACAAGAGCGCGTAGCTATGTGGAATGCTACTATGCCTTGCCTGTCATTGCTGAAAAATATCATCGGATGATACAACGGGGTTTTGGTGACAATAGGCTTGAAGATAGTGGCACTAATTTAAGGTATTGAGGGCATAATTTTAAAAATAGTTTCGGTTTTAAAAGTCTTGTTAAGGAATAATGGAAAAAATAAATATCGTTATAAACTAAATTATCTAGTGACTCGTCTCAATTTTAAATAATGGCAAAGCTTTTAAATGTTGGTTGTGGGGCAGCTTTCCACCCATCTTGGACTAACATAGATTTAGTGTCGTCATCACCAAATGTCCAAAGTTATGATATTCGTAAAGGGTTGCCTTACCCTGATAGTTACTTTGATGCTTGCTATCACTCCCATGTCCTTGAACACCAGACTCAAAGCGAGGCTGAGAAATTTTTAGCGGAGTGCTGGCGAGTATTGAAACCTCAAGGAATACTCAGAGTAGTAGTGCCCGATCTCGAAGGATTAGTTAGGCATTACTTGCAGGCTTTGGAGAACGTTGAAGCTGGCATAAAAAAAGAAGAGCCTAACTATGATTGGATGATGTTAGAGCTTTACGATCAGACTGTTAGGACTTGTTCTGGCGGTGAAATGAGGAATTATTTAAAGAGCCAGGATATTAAGAATAAAGAATTTATTCTTTCCCGTATTGGTTGGCAGGCAGAATTATATTGGAAAAAAGACAATCAAGAAAATACCCAAAGCCTCAAAACCATTATCCAAAAGCTCTCCTCTAAAAAAATAGCACGATTGTCTAATAAAATGAGAATGCTAATGATTAAAAAAATAGTCACCTTGATGGCTGGCCAGGAAGGTGGACAAGCTTTTGCAGAAGGTTATTTTCGTCAATGTTCAGGGGAGATTCATCGCTGGATGTACGATCGCTTCTCTTTGAAGAGGCTTTTGGAAAAGACTGGATTCGCAGAAGTGCAAGTTTGTAGTGCTGATAAGAGCCAGATTCCAGAATTTAATAGTTATGAATTAGATATCATAGAAGGAAAAGTCCGCAAGCCAGATTCCCTTTTTATGGAAGGAATCAAGGTGAAATGAAAGTTTTGCATCTGAGTAATTCCGATCGCAGTGGTGGAGCTGCCATTGCTGCTCATAGACTGCACCAGGGACTACAGCAGCTGGGTGTTACTTCTCAAATGTTAGTAGAGAAGAAAATTAGCGACGATCGGATGGTGTTGGCTCCTAAGACCAATTTCAGCAAGGGGTTTGGTATTCTTAAACCAACTTTAGATCGCTTGCCCTTACGGTTCTATCGGAACTGCGAACACAGCAGGCTTTCTCTAGAGTGGTTGCCTGATGCGATCGCACCTCAAGCTGCTAAACTGGCTCCTGATGCCATCCACCTGCATTGGATTTGTGGGGGCTATTTACAGATTGAAACCCTGACCCAGTTTAAGGGACCTCTAATTTGGACGCTTCATGATATGTGGCCGTTTACTGGGGGTTGCCATTACAGCCAAGATTGCGATCGCTACACGAAGTCCTGTGGTGCCTGTCCTCAACTGCAAAGCGGTAAAAACTGGGATCTGTCCCGCTGGGTGTGGCAACGTAAAGCCAAAGCTTGGAACTCAATTAATCTGACCATTGTGACTCCTAGTACCTGGTTAGCCAAGTGTGCCAGTTCTAGTTCCCTGTTCCAGGATCGGCGAGTTGAAGTAATTCCCAATGGACTCGATCTTGAAAGGTATCAGCCAATTGAGCACCGCTTAGCGCGAGAACTCCTGAAATTGCCTCAAGATAAGCAACTTATTCTATTTGGAGCCATGAGCGCTACTAGCGATCGCAGAAAGGGATTTCATTTACTCTCTGCGGCTTTACAACGTTTAAGCCAGTCGGTATACCATGAAAACACTGAGTTGGTGGTTTTCGGCTCATCTGCACCAACTTATCAAACTGACTTCGGTTTGAAGGCGCACTACTTGGGTAAACTCAGCGACGATCTCTCCCTAGCTCTGGTTTATGCCAGTGCAGATGTCTTTGTTGCTCCCTCCGTTCAAGATAACTTACCCAATACAGTGCTGGAGGCGATCGCTTGTGGAACACCTAGCGTTGCCTTTAACATTGGCGGTATGCCTGACATGATTGAACACCAGCAGAATGGCTATTTAGCCCAACCTTATGATAGTGAGGAGTTAGCCAAAGGGATTACCTGGATTTTGCAGGATGAGCAACGCCGACAAGCTCTCTCGCGTCGAGCTAGAGAAAAATTTGAGCAAGAGTTTACACTTGAGCTTCAAGCGCGTAAATATCTGAACTTATATAAGGAAGTTTGCCAAACCTCTAGATTTAGCGTAGGTATGGGTAATGAATAGGAGTAGCCTCAATATAGGAACCTGGATTTATTGCGAGTCCCCGGGAGAGGAAAGCAAATATCCTCAGGTAGGTGGCAGTTCTTCATCTATCCAATTTCAAGCCGTTTACTGGCGATGTGTAGTTGTATACTTCGCTTGTAGCGTAAGGAATAACCCAACTGCCAACCATTTATTATTTACAAACGTCCATCAGATCCCCGACTTAGGCACATTCAAAACAGGGCAATTCTTGGCTCAACTAGGAGTTAAGGTCATTAGCTTACCTTTCACCTACCAGACACCTGTGGGATATTTTGGTGCTTGGAGAAACCAATTTTATATCTTTGATGTTCTCAAGTATCTCACCCAGAACTGTAATAGCAATGACTGCTACATCATTCTTGATTCCGATTGCTTGTGGGTAAATTCGGCTGACAGGATCGTAGCCGATATCCAAAAATACGGGTTATTAACTTATGATATGAGTTATCCCGTTGGCAAGCTAATTAATGGCTTAACTCAACTGGACATGAAAAAAATTTATGAGGAACTTGATGGCAAAACCCTAGATGAAGCTCCCACATACTTTGGTGGAGAGTGGTTTGGCGCTACTGGGCAGGAGATTAAAAAAGTTTCGGCAGAATTTGAGCCAATATGGGAATTTTGCTTAAGTAGATTTGCTAACAATCAGCCCAAATTTAATGAGGAAGCTCATGCCCTTAGCTATATTTACCACAAGTTAGGGTACGCGACTAGAACAGCTAACCCTTACATTAGACGTATTTGGACATCGCCTCAGCTTTATGGTGCTAGACCTGAAGATATGAATCTTCATGTATGGCATACTCCCACTGAAAAAAGATATGGTCTCAAGAGACTATTTAAGCAAGTAATCAATCTCAATAGCCCGTTTTGGAATTTACCCTTAGGGCAGCCATTTATTCAATATTTAGCTCGTTATCTCGGCATACCGAAACCCACTCTGTTAAAGGTCATACTGGATAGGTTCGACGACAAAATTTCGGGTTTAAGAAAAAGGCTATCTTTTACCCGGCGTTCCGGACAATGAATTGAACAGGGAATGGGGAATGGGGAAT
>DNXU01000626.1:13554-16995 GCA_003505715.1 Cyanobacteria bacterium UBA8803
CATTCCCCACTTTCAAGACAGACCAGCCTTTAAGAGCAGGACATGGTTGAGGTTGAATAGGCTACAGACTTTAGAATTGGCGTTTTAATAAATGTATGATTCCTCCCATCAACACTTACCAATGTATAGTTCGAGGATGTGAGCTTAAGAATTGTCTCCAAAATCTGTAAGGGCGGCATAGGTTCAAATTCAACACAAAGAACTTTTATATCAATATTATCTTCTAGAATGCTCCTTAAAACTTCATGCTCTGCTCCCTCAATATCCATTTTGAGTAAATCAATTTTTTCATGCCTTAATTCTTCCATTATCGTCGATAACCTTTTACAGGTTGCTTCAAAGAAATCACTTGTTCCTTTCAAATTGACTATGGAATGTGACACATAACGAGGATTTGATGGCACGAAAAACTTTTGGACAGAATTTTTAGACCAAAGGCCAACATCATAAAATTGAAATTTGGAATTATTTGCTGCATTTTTGGCAACGTAATTCTTAGATTTAGGCGTAGGGTCGAACGCAAAAACATTGCAAGAAAACCTGTCAATGATACCGAGATCGAAAGTGATATCTTCACCCACACCAGCACAGTAGCATATCCAATCAGATTTTATGAGATCTACGGGCACAACCCATCCACCATAATCACTGCCGATTTTTTCTAATTTATAGGGACAATTTCTTTTTAAAATTTTTTGGGTTATACGTATAAACCCTTTGGTCATAACGCGATTGATTTTGGAGTAAATATTAGTAAACATCTGGAGCACCTCTGTCGAGCTAGATTTGTACGAGCGGTAGGTAGACAAAATAAACATGACAATCCGCAGCAAAAGAGAGTTTAGAAACCCTCTTCCCTTCTGGTCTGGAGCCTTCTGGCTAGGCCAAACGCAACTTATTTATGTCCACCTAATTAGTAAGTGCAAAGACCTTAGCACTATAAAGGTATATTGGTCAATTAATACCATAAATAATTAATAATTTGTGAAATTCAGTGTTGGCATGGTTACGCTACAATAATAGATACCCTAGTATCCAAGGTGCTAAGAAAAATTGTGATAATTTAATTGATATGTGGGGAAGTCCCCCCTATAGCTGAGGGATGAGGGATGAGAGGGAGAATCATTTTTATCGTGAGAGTTGTGAGCGATCGCTAATGCTGTCTAACTTGAAAAATAAAGCTCCAGGGCAAAGGGTAGGAGGCAGAAGGAATAAGAATTTTCATGGGTTCTGGTGTACGCAGTTCATGGTGGACTGACATACTTATCGTCAATCCCGGCGCAGTTAACAACACAGTGTAGAGATTTATGAACCGCGATCGCGTCGCCGTACTAATAACTTGCCACAACCGCAAGCCAAAAACTTTAGCTTGTCTAGATGCACTGTTCAAGCAGGTACTTCCCCCAGAGGTAACCATAGAGGTCTATTTAGTTGATGATGGCAGTAGCGATGGTACAGCAGAGGCAGTACATCAGACCTATCCTCAGGTGCAGATTATCTATGGGGATGGTAATCTGTATTGGAACGGTGGAATGCGGTTGGCTTTTGCTCAAGCGAGCGAACAGGACTACGACTACTACCTATGGCTCAACGATGATACTCTACTCTACCCAGACGCTTTAGGCACCTTGCTGACTACATCTTCCCACCTAGTAGAACAGGGGAATGACTGTGCGATTGTGGTTGGATCTGCTCAAGATCCGGACAAGGGTATTCACACCTATGGGGGAGTCGTGAAAGAACACTGGTGGCATCCCTTCCACTTTCGCAAGGTAAAACCCAAGGAAGTTGTCCAGCAGTGTGACAGCATGAATGGTAATTGTGTCCTCATACCCCGAAGCGTTGTTCAAGTGGTAGGTAATCTAGACCCAGTTCTGACTCATTATGCAGGCGACTATGATTATGGTTTGCGAGCACAAAAGCACGGATGTACTGTCTGGATTGCTCCGGGATATGCAGGCACCTGTTCATCCAACACTTCCCTCAATCCCACTTTAAATTCAGACCAAACCAAGCAAGAGCAATTGCAGCAAATGAGTCAACCGAAAGGATTGCCCCTCAAGGATGCAACTCTGATTTCTTTGGAGGAGTGGAAGGTATTTACCCAACGACATGGGGGGCTATTGTGGCCGATCTATTGGTTACTACCTTACAGAAGATTACTACTAAGCTGGCCTTTAGGCAAGCGAAAACGTAATTAAAAGGTTGAGTCTCAGCTATCTATACTACAAAGTCAATAAATTTTGCTTTCCTTCAGAGGTGTCTCAACGTGAATTTTAGCAATGATGATCGTATTGCTTGGCTTTTTCCTTCACTGAAACGAGGATTTTACTGGCAACCAGTTTTGAGTGAATTTACTAAGCGGTTTCCCCAAACCAAAATTTACACTGGGAATTGGCCGGGATTTGTGGCAGGTTTTGAAGATAAATTTACCGTTGAAGTGGTAGGAAAAACTAAATTTGTCAGCACCACTCCATCAGCCAAGGGGTATTCTAGAGGCTCCTTCTATGTATCTCCGAAGATAGTTGGTACTCTGCTTAAATTTAAGCCCCAGGTAATATTCGCCGTTTCTTTCTCCGCTTGGACTCTATTGGCTGTGTTGCTTAAGGCTTGGGCTAGGTGGCGAGTTGTAATTGTTTACAATGGTAGTTCGCCGAACGTAGACCGCCGGGATTCAAAGGTTCATTTATTCTACCGACGGAGGATGGCGCAGTTAGCAGACGCATTAATTACGAATTCTCAAGCCGGAAAAGCTTATCTCACTGAGGTGATCGGTGCTAAAGATGATTGCGTTTTTGCTAGACCCTACGGAGTCCCAACTCCGCAGGCTTTATTAGAACAGCAACAAGAGGCTCAGTTAAGCATTCCCAATTTACAACACCCCATCTTCTTGTTTATCGGGGTAATTGAGTATAGAAAAGGACTTCAGTTTCTCCTAGAGTCATGCAACCAGCTACAAAAGCAGGGATATCGTAACTATACGGTACTTGTCGTAGGTGAAGGAGCGCAACGGGAGGAACTCAAAGTCTTCATCAAGAACCATAATTTAGAAGATTGTATTCATTGGGCTGGATGGGTTGACTATGCTCAATTAGGCGCTTACTTTGCTAAGGCAGATGTTTTTGTTTTCCCCACGTTAGAAGATATTTGGGGGATGGTATTACTGGAAGCCATGGCCTGTGGGAAACCTGTTCTTTGCTCTAAATGGGCTGGAGCAAAGGAATTAGTGGTGGCAGGAGAAAACGGTTATATTTTTGACCCCTATCATCCTGAAGAACTGGCTGAACTAATGCGGCGTTTTCTTGATAATTGCGAGCCGATCGCTAAAATGGGTGAAAAATCAAAGCAGCTAATTGCCCCCCACACTCCAGAAGCTGCGGCTGAGTTCCTGGCAGAGGTAACTTCTTTTGTTATGAAATAACTAACCAGTTGAAATGGGGA
>DNXU01000626.1:17099-24535 GCA_003505715.1 Cyanobacteria bacterium UBA8803
CCTGAGCGTAGCCGAAGGGGAATCCTAGGATTTTGTTAAGATTAGGAGTGCATTAGCTGTGAAACTTCTTTTATCCGCCTATGCTTGTGAACCTGGTGTGGGTTCTGAACCTGGAAAAGGTTGGAATATGGCTCGGGAGATGGCTAAGTATCATGAGGTATGGGTACTAACTTGGTCGGGTCGGCGTCCCGGCATTGAGATGGAGATAGCTCGCAACCCCGTACCTAACTTGCACGTTATCTACTACGGTTGGCCTGGAGATAGGCTTTGGCGAGGTGGCATCGGGCTTTATCTACACTACTACCTCTGGCAGATCGCCGCTTATTTCGTGGCTCGCCAACTCCATCGCGAGATTAACTTTGACCTGGTACACCACATTTCCTATGCCAGTTACTGGATGCCCAGTTTTCTTCCCCTGCTACCAGTTCCCTTTGTCTGGGGTCCGGTTGGTGGAGGGGAGTCTGCGCCCAAAACCTTCCGACCCGACTTTAGCTGGTGGGGAAAAGCTTACGAGTTACTGCGGGATCTAAGTCAGTGGTTAGGAGAAGCTAATCCCTTCGTGCGCCTTGCTCTCCAACGCAGTGCTGTTGTCTTAGTTCCGACCGAAGATACGGCTCAACGGCTGCGTAGTTTGGGCAGACAAGACGTTCAAGTATTCCTGCATACAGCTTTGCCAGAGGAAGAAATCAGCTGCCTTGGACAATACAAGCTACCTGAGAGCAATCCGATCAGATTCATTAGCATTGGTCGCCTCCTGCACTGGAAAGGATTTCACTTGGGTTTGCGAGCGTTTGCAGCCGCCAAGCTGGATGGGGCAGAATACTGGATTATTGGAGATGGAGCTGAGAGCAAGCGGTTGCAAAGGCTGGCTCGAGACTTGGGAATTGCCTCCCAGGTCAAGTTTTGGGGAAAGCTGCCCCGCGATGAAACCTTGCGCAAACTGGGAGAATGTCATGTATTGGTTCATCCCAGCTTACACGACTCTGGAGGAACAGGCTGCTTAGAGGCAATGCTGGCAGGCCGTCCAGTAATCTGCCTAGATCTGGGCGGACCAGCTATCTTGATCGCACAGGAAACAGGTTATAAGATTCCTGCCCAAGATCCCGAACGGGCGGTGCAAGACTTAGCTGAGTCCATGACTCGTTTAGCTCTCGACCCCAAGCTACGGGTTAGCTTGGGACAAGCTGCACAAAAGAGGGGAAGCGAGATATTTAGTTGGAATGTTAAGGGCAAGTTTTATAACCAGCTGTATGAGGAAATTCTGGCTAAGCGAACTTCCCAGCAAATTATTTAAATTTTGAATGACCCTACATGCGCATCCTTAGTGTACATAACCGGTATCAAATTCGAGGAGGGGAGGATGAGTCCCGCGAGGCTGAAGAACGTCTTTTACGAGACATGGGTCACCAGGTTGAAGTGTATGAGGAGAATAACGATCGCGTCGCCACTCTAGGCACAATACAACTAGCCTCCCGGACAGTCTGGTCGGCACAGACGTATCGAACCATAAAAACCGTACTAACCGAGCAAACTTACGATGTAGTTCACGTTCAGAATTTCTTTCCCCTAATTTCTCCCTCGGTTTACTATGCTGCTAAGGCGCAAGGCGTTCCTGTGGTTCAGACTCTTCGGAATTACCGCCTGCTGTGTCCCAATGCCCAATTTTTCCGCGATGGTCGTGTCTGCGAGGACTGCTTGGGAAAATTTGTTCCCCTACCTGGAGTAGTTCATGCTTGCTATCGGGGGAACAGAGCCGCAACGGGGGTAGTAGCAACTATGCTGACTGCACACCGCGCTATGGGTACTTGGACTAATCTAGTTGACATTTATATTGCCCTTACCGACTTTGCCCGCGATAAGTTTATTCAGGGGGGTCTACCAGCCCAAAAGATTGTGGTTAAACCCAACTTTGTCCACCCTGAACCGGAGATTGGGTACGGCAGGGGAGGGGACGCTCTCTTCGTAGGACGGCTCTCGCCAGAGAAGGGTATCGATACACTGCTTCAAGCCTGGGAGAGGTTAGATAACCAGATTCCCCTCAAACTCGTTGGGGATGGACCATTAGTGCCCCAAGTGACTGAGGCAGTGGGGCGAGGATTTGGGGTGGAGTGGTTGGGGCGCAGACCTGTGGCGGAGGTTTACGAGTTGATGAAAGACGCCGCCTTCCTCGTATTTCCGTCGCAGTGGTACGAGGGTCAACCTCGCACTATTATTGAGTCTTTCGCCGTAGGAACCCCTGTAATCGCCTCCAACTTGGGAGCTATGAGCAGCTTAGTCAAGCCTTACCACAATGGTCTTCACTTTTACCCTGGTAACTGGGAAGACCTGGTGGAGCAGGTGGAATGGGCTTTAGCACACCAAGAGGAAGTGACCCGGATGCGTCATGCAGCCCGAGCTGAGTTCGAGATTAATTATACTGCCCAGGAGAACTATCGCCAATTAATGGGAATTTACGAGAAAGCCATAGAAAATTCTCGCTAACAGGGGTATTGAGTTGCGTATATTCCCTCTCCTCCTGCTCTATGGATTGACTTTCCGAATGCTTCGCCCCTACAACTTCTAGGTTGTTACTAAACTTTACAACTGCTCTGTCAGTGACTGACCAACTTGACAATTTTTCGTAAAAAACGGAAAATTTTTAGTAAAAGGTTACTACAGCTATAAATCCAGCTTTAGAGGGTATGTAAAATAACCTCACCCTATATTTTTGTCAGGGGCAAGAAAGTAAAGATTGAGCTTGGCTAGCCAAGCGCTGTATTTAATCAGCCAAAATTCTACTAAATCAGCATCAGACTCTCTAAATTCTCTGTTGAGACAAAACAGAGTTATCCTTAATTTATATCTATTTATGGAGGATGTATACAATTAGTTGCAAAAGATTAAGTTTTATAAAACTTGGGCATCATATGCCCAAAAGTTCAGTCTGTAAACCCCATTAGCGAACAAACTTGTCTTCACGAAGACTTGCCCAAAAATTCGCTGCCTATGTTTATTTTGTTATCTCCTTAAAGGGCAGGGATTTGATGAGTTATAAGTACTGCCTCTTTTAAGGGTAAGTCTACTAGACAAACACCAAAACACAATCTCAGGGCTGTAAGGCAAAAAATGGTTACCACAAGCTTAGTCGCATCTCCGCAGAAAACCAGCGTTTTAGGAATTGGTGTAAGTCGAACTACCTACCCCGAATGCACAGAATTAATTATTGAAAGTGCCAAACGCCGAGAAGTTTGTACGGTGGCAGCGGTTAATGTCCACAGCATTACAACTGCTTATCGCGATCCTCAAGGTCATGGCTATCGCCTCAAGCGCTTTACTTTAGTTGCCCCTGATGGTCAACCCGTGCGCTGGGCTTTGAATCTACTCCGCCAACCAGGAGAGCAATTCCTCCATGACCGAGTACGGGGTCCAGAACTGATGTTGCGCCTGTGCGAACGAGCGGCGTCTGAAGGAATTAGTATTTTTTTATACGGCTCGAAAAAGTCAGTTCTCGCCAATTTGAGAACTAATCTTACCAAACAATTTCCCAACTTGAAGATCGCTGGCACAATTTCTCCACCTTTCCGGGTGCTAAGCGTTGAAGAAGATGCCGAACACATGCGGCAAATTCGCGAATCTGGAGCTGGTATTGTTTTTGTCGGACTGGGTTGTCCGAGGCAGGAGAGATGGATATTTGAACACCGTCAAAAACTTAATTGCCCTCTAGTTGGTGTCGGGGCAGCCTTTGATATGCATTCCGGTAACATTCAACAAGCTCCCTTTTTAATGCAAAAGTTTGGACTGGAATGGCTCTATCGGTTCCTACAAGACCCGATCCGCCTTTGGAAGCGCTACCTCTTATTGAACCCTCTTTATGTAATGCTGCTAACTCTACAGATCCTGAAATTGCTCCCCCAACAAAACTATGACACCCCCATGGAAAGCCAAAATGGTGGTGAGATGACTAGAAGCGCTAGGATGGAAATCTAATCTAGTTCTTAATGAATGTAACCTGTCAGGTTAAGATGGTTGGGAAGCGAGCGGGGGACGCCTCAATCTTGAGTGATGCGACGCTGGAGAAAACTTTAAACCTGGCAAGGGAACATGCTGAGGCAGCTGAGGTGTACTACCTAGCAAGTCAAGACCAGCTAGTAGAATTTGAAAATAATCGCTTAAAATCTCTCTCTACTAGAGCTATTCAGGGAGTAGCACTACGGGTCATTTGTCAGGGACGTTTGGGATTTGCTAGTTCTACCGATTTAACGCGGCTAGAAGATCTCATAGCGGCAGCAGTCCAAACCTCAGAAAGTGGCGATCGCACCGAGTTGGAATTCGCTACTGGCCTTCAGCTCACAGCACCGAAAACTAATTACAGGCCCCCGCCGACTCAGGAGTTTGTAGCACGGGGAGAGCGTCTAATTGAGCAGGTTCGGGCCTATAACCCCGATATCCTAGTTAATATTAAGTTTAATATCCGCTCTAGCTCGGTCAAAATTGCTACTAGCAATAACGTCTCGGCTCAGCGTAGCAGTCAGATTCTTAGTGCTAGCTTGTTGGGTAACTTGATTAAGGGTGAAGACTTTCTGAAAGCTTACAGCCATGAAGTAGTACGTGACGCTTTCCCCAATTGCGATCGCCTCCTGGAGGAACTCTTACAAAAGTATCAGCGAGCGGAACTCTCCGCTGCAATTGCCAGTGGCTCTTGCCCAGTTCTCTTTACCCCCACGGCTGCTGCTAGTACCATCGGGCGGCTGTTTGATACAATTTTATCTGGTCAGACTGTGGTGCAAAAAGCATCTCCCCTAGTCGATAAAGTGGGTGAGATGTTATTCGATCCGCGTTTAACCCTGTTTGAAGACCCCACTATCGGCCCTAGCGCTTGTCCATTTGACGATGAGGGTACACTTACAACCCCCAAAGTGCTAATCGATAGCGGTGTGGTTAAGCAATTTTACTGGGATCGTCGCTCTGGGGGGCAGGCATCTTGTCCGCCGAGTGGTAATGGTTTTCGTAATGGGCTTTCCCGCCCCCAACCCCAGTTAGTGAATCTGTGTCTGATGCCGGGACAGACAACAACAGCTGACTTGATTGCTGGGATAAATGAAGGACTAATAGTAGATCAAGTACTAGGTGCAGGTCAATCCAATCAGCTAGCCGGAGAGTTCTCGGTCAATCTAGATTTGGGCTACAAAGTAGAGAAAGGTGAAATTGTCGGTCGGGTGAAGAATACAATGGTGGCCGGGAGCATTTTTGAGGCGTTCAAAACTTTGGTAGACTCAGGCTCGTCACGAGAGTGGGTGGGTGGCAGAGCCTATCTACCCTGTCTGTTGTTTGAGCAATTAGGTGTTGCTGCCCGCCATTAGGAAAGTATTAAACCGCCAAGGAGAAAAGTTTGTGACATCAGCCGTTGGAAATCTATCGCCGTTCATCCGTCGCCTCCTGGGACGCTGGCGTGTGGTTTGGATCGTCTTGCTAGCTGCACTGCTCCTTTCTGGCTGTGTTAAATATGATGTTGCCGTCAACTTTAACGACGAACATCACGGCGCGATCGTGCAGCATATCCGGTTGGGGGAACAGTTAACTAGCTTTAGCAACGCTCAAGCTACTGAATGGCTCCGCAGCATTGAGCAACGAGCCAAGCAGCTTCAGGGTAAAACTAAACGCTTTTCTAGCCAAGAAATTGTGGTGACAGTACCCTTTAGCAATGGTGAAGAATTGGCAGCTAAGTTTAACCAATTTTTTAACCCAGTGGCGGCAGGTTCCGGTTCTAAGAAACGAAAAACAGGGAATTTACCCAGTATCGACTCTAAGTTAAACCTAAAGCAGCACAACTTTTTCGTCGTGCAGCAGAATCAGTTAAGCTACGAGCTAGATTTGCGATCGCTAGCTGTCTTGGCAGCCAATGGTAGCGCGATCGTCAGTCCAGGTTCCTTGTTGGATTTGCATTTTAGTTTAGAGACTCCTTGGGGAGCTAAAACGATCGGGCAGACTGCTAATACTATCAATCCCAAGAGTTACAATAATGGCCACAAGCTGGTGTGGACACTCATTCCCGGTCAGCTCAACCGTCTAGAAGTGGTATTTTGGCTACCCAGTCCCTTGGGCATTGGCACTATTGTAATTGTAGTGTTGGTATTGAGCGGCTTTTATGTGAAGTACAAGTCTTTCCCCTGGATACCTGAGCAAAACCTCTCCGAAACTTCTCCACTTTCTGTTAACTAAACCCCCTGATGCAGATCCGCCCTGAAACTCCATCAGACTATCCCGCCATTGCTGAGATCCACCGCAGAGCGTTTGAGCGGGAGAATGAGGCGCAATTGGTGCATCGTCTTCGTCAGGGCGATCGCTATATTCCAGAACTTTCTTTGGTTGCAGAACAAAACCATCTTATTGTCGGTCACATTCTATTTAGCTACATCGATTTAGTCGGGCAAGATACCCTACAGGTACTGGGCTTGGCTCCTTTAGCCGTGCAGCCTGAGTATCAAAGACAGGGCATTGGTAGCGCCTTAGTCCGAGCGGGTTTAAATGCCGCCGATACTAGGGGAGAATCTCTGGTCATTGTTCTAGGGCATCCCCAATTCTACCGCCGTTTTGGCTGCGAGCCATCGGTGCGCTACGGCATTGAGTCACCCTTCCCCGTGCCGGAGGATGTATTTATGGTGAAACCCCTCAACCAGTATCAGGAACGCTATCAGGGCAAGGTCATCTATCCAGCAGCATTTAGTGAGGTCTAACCCTGATACAATTTTGGAGGGGAGGTATTGGTATCCAAAAATAAGGAAGCCCAGCGCTCTCTGACGCTAGGGCAAACGTTAGAGGGCTAATTGACGCAGCGATCAAACAGAACGTCAATTAGATGCTTTAGCATTATGGCAGAAGGAATTGGAACGAGCAATTAAGCTTTGTCTCGTGATTCTAATAATTCCCGTCAGCGATGGCAGACCCAATTATAAAGGTGTTAGAGCCTGATCTCCAAAGTGTAGCGCCAGCAGATACCCTACCCTAATTTATAAGTGCCACTCATGCCAGAAATAGCAGTAAATAGATTACCCAGCCAGTGCTACCCTAGCTTTCCCGGCTGGGTTATTTCTTTTCGGCAGAGCAGGGTGTTTATACAAGGAAAGATGCTATAGCAACCGCCACAACGGTTAGGACAGTTCAAAAGCTGGGATTGACAATTTGCTTTAAAACCTTTGTCCTAATCGCCTTGGCGACTGCTATAACTCAAAATCTTGGCATTTATTCAGAAATAATTGAATCAAAACCACATAAAACATGTTCAAGATATCAAGCATTTGGCAGGCTTGTTGTTGGATAGAGTTGGACATGGGAACAGAAAATTTTAATTGCCTGATTTTATAGTGAGCGATCGCCCTCTTTGCCAGAATGCGATCGCCTCTCAATCTTCCAATCCCCAGCGAGTTTCCAACTAATCTGATTTAACCCAATCGGTAGGG
>DNXU01000626.1:24640-24806 GCA_003505715.1 Cyanobacteria bacterium UBA8803
GTTTCCAACTAATCCGATTTAACCCAATCGGTAGGGCTGTTCACACTGGAAATTATCATGATCCCAATTCATGTTTCCAACTAATCCGATTTAACCCAATCGGTAGGGTCCAGATGGTAGGACCGATTGGTGGCTACTAGATGGTGTTTCCAACTAATCCGATTTA
>DNXU01000626.1:25000-28110 GCA_003505715.1 Cyanobacteria bacterium UBA8803
GTTTCCAACTAATCCGATTTAACCCAATCGGTAGGGCATTAAACCGTAGTATTTACCACGAGTGATCCCATGTTTCCAACTAATCCGATTTAACCCAATCGGTAGGGTAAGACTGGTCAATTCAGCAATGATACTGAATCATCTGGTTTCCAACTAATCCGATTTAACCCAATCGGTAGGGTCCACTCACGATGGAGACAACTCCATTGAGGAAGTGAAGTTTCCAACTAATCCGATTTNNATTTAACCCAATCGGTAGGGTTATATTGGGCGTGAAGAGCGTAATGCTCGAATCGCTCAAAGTTTCCAACTAATCCGATTTAACCCAATCGGTAGGGTTGTTTTGTAGAATTAGCAGTTACGACTTGCTGAAGTGCAAGCCGTAACGTTTCCAACTAATCCGATTTAACCCAATCGGTAGGGAGGGGCTAAT
The DNA here is from genome assembly GCA_003505715.1 of Cyanobacteria bacterium UBA8803. GTDB lineage: Bacteria > Cyanobacteriota > Cyanobacteriia > Cyanobacteriales > Coleofasciculaceae > UBA8803. Next base: position 25,434 of record DNXU01000626.1, read on the forward strand.
TGCAGTCCCAATGCTGCTCCTCGAAATGTTTCCAACTAATCCGATTTAACCCAATCGGTAGGGTTGACCCTAACTGCGTTGGAAACAGCGACGGTCAGGTCGCGTTTCCAACTAATCCGATTTAACCCAATCGGTAGGCCAGTGAAGTTGAAGGACTTTCTCCAGCACAGGCAGAACGTTTCCAACTAATCCGATTTAACCCAATCGGTAGGGGTTGACGACGACAGTCGCAATGCGAACGGTCAACAAAGTGTCGTGTTTCCAACTAATCCGATTTAACCCAATCGGTAGGGCTATCTAGTTTCTTTCATTAGAGATTAGATACTACTAGTCGTTTCCAACTAATCCGATTTAACCCAATCGGTAGGGATTTACCCGCAGAAGCCGTCCCGGGGTCTGTAAACGTCAGGTTTCCAACTAATCCGATTTAACCCAATCGGTAGGGTGTAAGCTCACGAATACGAATAACAACCATTTAGAGCAAGGGTTTCCAACTAATCCGATTTAACCCAATCGGTAGGGCAGAATGGCACCTTTGTTCAGGAGCCTAGCTCTTCTCGTTTCCAACTAATCCGATTTAACCCAATCGGTAGGGGCAAGGAAACGATCGTTGCTCCTATCGCCCCTCCATTGTGTTTCCAACTAATCCGATTTAACCCAATCGGTAGGGGCTACGCTGATCGTTGCTCTGGTCGTAGCTTCCAAGGTTTCCAACTAATCCGATTTAACCCAATCGGTAGGGGGTTCGTCTTGGAGCCTTTACCCAGTAAGGGTTTCAGCCGCCAAATCGACACCACTCCAAAAACTATAGCAGATCCTCTCCAAAATTGTCAAAAACACACCCCTCAAACCATTACAGAGCAAGGCATCGACACCACTCAACGAAAAATATAGGGTTTCGGCGATTTGGGGAGTGGTGTCGATGATGATGTTACAAATTGCATGAAACCTATATAAATCAACCATTTGAAAGTTTTTCCCTACCTTTTCCCCTTACCCAACTTTTGGCGCAGGCGCGAGACTAATATATCTACTTCGGGTAACTTGAGCCGGGTCATAAAGGCAGCAAAAATGCCCAAAGCTACTAGGGAGGCAAGACTGACTTGTAATAGCTGAAGTAGCAAATTACTGCTGCCAATCCATTCCTCCCAAGCCCAGCTAACGCCCCAACTGCCCAGTCCGGCGATAACGCTACTGCCTGTTAAGGCCAACAGTGCTACACCCCATTCTCCTAAAGGTAAGCCATTGAGCCTGCGGTGCAATATCCACAACAATGCGATCGTGGAAATAATATTAACCCCAATCGTGGCAAAGACTAAACCAGGTGTAGCAAAAGGTTTCACTAAAAGCCAATCCAGGAAAGCGTTGAGGAAAATATTGACGATACTGACGCGGAAGGGCGTCTCACCATCGCCTAAGGCATAAAACACTCGCACCAGAACATCTCGCCCCAGGTAAAAGAACATGCCAAAGCCATAAGCCATTAATACAGGGGCAACTACCAGGGATGCCTCTTGATCGAAGGCTCCCCGTTGATAGATTAGCCGTACAATCGGAACGGATAGCGAAACGAAAATGGCAGTTAGCGGCAGCATCGTTAAGGCAGTCAGGAGTAAGCCCTGGCGAATGCGGGTTTTGAGTTCCGGCCAATTTTCTGGGGCAGTTAGGCGGGAGAATACTGGTAGCATCGGCACCAATATTACATTGGAGATAATGCCCAAAGGCGTTAGTACGACTAGGTTGCCATATTTCATTGCCGCAGCCGCATTAGCAATATAGGAAGCAAAATACAGGTCAGTGTAGACATTAATGTGCAGCATCCCAGATGACAAGGTAGCAGGCACCATCACCCGCATCACCTCCTGCACGCCAGGAATGCCCCAGTCAAACCGCAGCCGTAACTTGCCCAAACCGGAACGCCACTGGGCGATCTGTTGCACTAACCATTGCCAAATCGCACCGACAAGGGTTCCTCCCGCTAAGACGATGCTACCCAGCTGGACATATTGAGGGGCGTTAATTTGTCCCCCTAAAACCAAGGCTAAAACGCCAATTCCTAAAACCACTGCCAAACTAGAAAATAACGGGCTGACGCTGGGCAACCAGTACTGATCTGAAGCATTTAAGGTGCCAAAACCAATGCCGATCAGTCCAGCAAATACGGCTAAAGGAGCCATAATTTGTAACTGCTGGATGGCAAGCGATCGCACAGTCGGATCTAAACCCGGTGCCAAGATATCAATAAACGTCCCGGCACCCAAAATTAGAATAAAAGTCACCAACAGCAGCACCCCAGTTACTAGGGTAGTGACAGTTTCCACCAAGGGGGCAGCTTCCGATTTGTCGCGCTTGGCTAAGACGCTGACGAGGGCGCTGTGAAAGGGGCCGTTAATCCCCCCTAGTAAGATTAATAAAAAGCCTGGAATGACGTAGGCGTAGGCGTAGGCGTTAACAATTGGCCCCACCCCAAAGGCAGCAGCAACTGCTACCTCCCGCACTAACCCAAAAATTTTACTAATCAGCGTGGCAACACCCACAATCCGGGCAATGCCTGTCAAGGAACGAGAAGGTTTGGACTGGTCAGACACGAAGGGTTAAAAATGACTATACGAACTCATACTATTTAACCGTGACTCCAGTTCTCATCAATTGGTTCTATCTGGAAAATAAGGATGAG
>DNXU01000135.1 GCA_003505715.1 Cyanobacteria bacterium UBA8803
CAACCAACAACCAACAACTATTCCCATTTTTACTCATAACCCAAATGCTTCCGAGCCGCTACTGTAGCCACACGACCGCGAGGGGTACGGTGGAGGTAACCAATTTGTAATAAATAGGGTTCGTAGACTTCCTCAATAGTTTGAGTATCTTCCCCCGTCGCCGCCGCAACTGCCTCCAAACCGACTGGTCCGCCATTAAACTGTTCGATCATCACTGACAGTACTAGGCGATCAGTCCAATCTAGACCCATCGGGTCTACATTAAAAATTTCTAGAGCTTCTGCTGCTATTTCCTGATTAATTGGTTCAATTTTCTTGACTTGAGCATAGTCGCGCACCCGCTTCAACAGGCGGTTGGCAATTCGGGGGGTGCCACGGGAACGACGGGCAATTTCTGCGGCACCCTCTGGGGTCAATGGTGCTTGCAGCAACTCTGCTGTTCTTTGCACAATTAAACTGAGTTCATCCGGCTCGTAAAACCGCAAGCGTTGGATTAACCCAAAGCGATCGCGTAACGGCGAGGTTAACGAACCAACCCTAGTGGTTGCCCCCACCAGCGTAAATTTGACCAAGGGAATACTGCGCGTCCGCGCCGTCTGACCCTTACCGATGGTGATATCTAAACGATAATCCTCCATCGCTGGATACAGCAATTCCTCGGTCATGCGCGATAGGCGGTGGATTTCGTCAATGAAGAGGACATCTCCTGGATTGAGATTTACTAATAGTCCCACAATATCTCGCGGACGTTCTAGGGCAGGTGCAGCGGTAATTTTGCAGTTAACCCCCATTTCCGTCGCCAGAATTAGGGACATGGTTGTTTTCCCTAATCCCGGCGGGCCGTACAACAGCAGGTGGTCTAATGACTCGTTTCTAGCTTTTGCCGCCCCAATGGCAATTTCCAGGACGTTCTTTAATTCTTTTTGCCCAATGTAGTCCGCCAAACGATGGGGACGGATGCTCTCCTCTTGAGTGTCCGTTTCGTCAGCTGCTGCCGTGGCTAGCAAAAGATCGGTATCGGTCTCTGGTTTGCGCGAATTGCGACTACCCCTTTTTTTCTTATTCCCTTGGGGTTGCCCTTCTGGCTCTTGAAACTGTTGTCTGAAGGAAGTTATTGCCATGTTTTTAAGGGATATTTCTCCATTTTTCACCAAGACAGCTCGGCTGAAAAGGTTTAGATTAATAAAATGCGCAGTATTATGGCATCACACAGCGTAAGACACCTGATATGCTAGCTAAACGAATATTACCTTGCCTAGACGTGAAAGCTGGGCGAGTTGTCAAAGGGGTTAACTTTGTCAATCTTCAAGATGCAGGCGATCCAGTGGCATTAGCTCAAGCTTATAACGAGGCTGGCGCTGATGAACTGGTGTTTCTGGATATCACTGCCACCCATGAAGACCGGGACATTATCATTGACGTGGTTTACCGCACCGCTGAACAAGTTTTTATCCCGCTGACTGTGGGTGGTGGCATCCAATCCTTAGAAACGGTTAAATTGTTGTTAAGGGCGGGAGCAGATAAAGTCAGCGTTAACTCAGCCGCAGTACGCGATCCGGATTTTGTCAATCGGGCTAGCGATCGCTTCGGCAAGCAGTGCATAGTAGTTGCCATTGATGCCCGCCGCCGTCAAGATAGCAGCAATCCGGGTTGGGATGTTTACGTGCGTGGGGGACGGGAAAATACGGGGATTGATGCGATCGCTTGGGCGAAAGAAGTGGAACAGCGGGGAGCAGGCGAACTACTCGTTACCAGCATGGATGCCGATGGCACCCAAGCAGGCTATGACTTAGAACTGACTCGCACTATTGCCGAACAAGTAGAAATTCCCGTGATTGCCTCTGGTGGTGCCGGAAACTGCGCTCACATTCATGAGGCCCTCATAGAGGGGAAAGCAGAAGCGGCACTGCTGGCGTCTCTATTACATTACGGGCAACTAACAGTGTCTCAAATTAAAAGCTATCTGGTAGAACACCAAGTTCCAGTACGGTTGGTGTAAGACTCATCGGTTATGTTGGAGAAAATCATTAAACTTTGTTATACGGAACCCCCAAGAAGGTGTTGTTAGAATAGATGAGCCGTTACATTTTGTAAATTATGTTGATTGCTATTTTAATATTTGACGTGGCTCTGGTGGCTTGGTCGCTGCACCTGATGCAACAAGCTTTCGATACTCGCGAGTTTTCTCTGATGCTGGCTGGTACTTTAGTGGCGATGTCAGCTGCTGCTATGTTAGTGGTGTATTTTCTGATGAATAGTTACTTAGGCTATCTGAGTAGTATGGCTCAATCCCCCAATCCCTTTTACTAAGTCGTCGATTGTGCATGGATACAGCAGCACCCATGGCACTTTNNGGCGGGTTTTGCACAAAAGTTATTGGTAAGATGCCCGTTTCATGGCTAAACCTACCCCTATATCAGGCAACTCTTCCACTCCCTAATTTCAGGTAGTACTTGACGAAATCCAAATATCAAGGCATGATGAAAAATGCGACACGGGGTTATAGCTCAGTTGGTAGAGCACCTCAATGGCATTGAGGGGGTCAGCGGTTCGAATCCGCTTAGCTCCATCGTTGGTTGGTGAATGGCTCCGTTTGTATCAATCGATGCAGGCGGAGCTTTAGTTGCACCTGTTATACAGCTGTAATACAGTCAAATACGATAGCTTCCAAAAATAATCAAGAGGTATGGCGGGAGTTGGAGGAGTACAGCCGCGAACTGGCTTCCGAGGGTAAGGAACTCTATATCATTGCTGGGGGTGTAGTTCCAATTAATAAGAACTTCTTAATCGCCCAAAATAAGCGCGATGTGTTTTGCTATAATTTGAAGTTGAGTAACTCTTCTAGTGCTGCTAAAAGTTTAACTTTGGCAAACAAAATTTCTGCTTCAGTATTGAGAATAAATTGCCACGCTACATTGACGCTAAAGAAAGGCGTTTGCACCTTGCCAGTCACTATGTATTCTACCTCGCCAGTCTCTAATTCAATAATAGATTGGCGTTCGGGCAAAAGTTGCATTCCCTTCGCTTCTTTCTCTAAATAAGCAACGATCGCCTCTCGCCCAGTAATAGCCTTTTCTAAGGGAGGATGTAGCACTCCATCAGCAGTGAATAAATCTGCGGTTGCCTGAAATTCTGCGTTATTTAAGGTTTGAAAATAGCAGGTAACGGTTTGCTTAATTTGCGATTCAAATGAAGCCTGTCGAGCGATATCAGAAGCGTGCATTGAATCAATTAAAGAAGTATTTTCCATAGAAATCACAAGTATCCTCTTTTACTTGCAACACATGTTAACAAGTAAAAGAGCCAACCGGATCTACCATTAGTTAGGTTGCTATCTTCCTTCCTTAGCAGGATTTTTGATTTATTTAGATTTATTAACTTTACGAGTAATGAATTGAGGAATTATGCGTGACATATACAACTACAAGTTCCCAAACGCCCTTATTACAGGCTTTCCAGAAGTTGGATGTAGATCAGCAGTTAGCACTCTTCTGGTACATCTATACCGAAATGGGTGAATCTATCACGCCTGCTGCACCAGCAGCCAGTACTGTTTCTGAACCAGTTGCTCAGTCGCTGTTTGAACAGATTAGACCAATGTCTCGTGAAGAGCAATTGCAAATTCAGCGTGATTTGATCGCACGCAAGAATTCTTTGATCGCTCGTGAATATGGCGCAATGAGCGACACCACTAAACTACTGTTCTGGTATTTGTTAGCGCAAGGAATGTCTGAAAACACGATCGTTCCTATGCCTGCTGGATATGAATTGAACTCTGAAGCTCAGAATCTTTTCCAACAGATTAAGAAATTAGATTTCAGTGAGCAAATCACCTTATTTAGAGACTATGTTGCACCGATGGGTGTTGACCCCAGCGCAGCAGAACACGACTCAGAAACTGGTCTGTAATTGCGATCGAGATAGGTTAAATAGATTGAGTAGGGTGGGCGGTGTCCACCTTACTTTTGGTTTCTAATTAGTGAGTCTTCTTTTGGCAAATATAAATCTAAAATCGTCAATCTAAAATTCTGCTCCTCCACTCCTTCCATAGTGAAATTTGCTCCAATTCAATATCGTAAACAATTGCATTTAGAGAGTCAGGAAATTGCGCTAGCGGAGGGAAGGGAAGCGATCGCATTTCAAGAGATGTTTGTAGATACTGTCTTGACTTGTC
>DNXU01000613.1 GCA_003505715.1 Cyanobacteria bacterium UBA8803
TCACCTCCTCACCCCCTCACCCCCTCACCCCATTACCACTATTTATGGCGGATGCGCTCGTAAATTTCCAAATAGTCTTTACCTGGATGGTTCCAGGAGTAGTCATAACTCATGCCTTGCATAACCAGTTGCTGAAACTCCTCAGGATATTGATACCAGAGGCTAATTGCCCGATCCATAGCCGATTCTAGAGCGTAATGGTCTGTCTCGTAGAACACGTAGCCGTTACGCTCTTCTGGCAGGTGATTTTGGTCGTAGTCTCGGTCAAATACGGTATTGACCAGACCGCCAACTCCTCGCACAATTGGCACTGTGCCGTACTTTAAGCCAATCATCTGAGTTAGCCCGCAAGGTTCGTAATTGCTGGGGACAATAATCATATCTGCCCCGGCATAGATCAGGTGGGATAGTTCTTCGTTAAAGCCTAGTTCTAAATGACAGTCCGGGTTATCGTTCAAAACTTGCTTTTCATGGCGGAAATGATTGTTAATCCCTGGTTCTGTGGCTGAACCTAATAGGACAAATTGCGCTTCTTTATTGAGGGCATAGTACATGCCATGATGAACCAGATGAACGCCTTTTTGATCGTCTAAACGGCCAATATAGGCAATGATAGGCTTATCGACATCCCGGAGTAATAGTCTTTCCCGCAGGGCTTTTTTATTCTTAGCTTTGCCTTCCAGGTTTTCTTTAGCGTAGTGATGGGGAATGTAGCGATCGATTTCAGGATTCCAGATGTCGTAATCGATACCGTTGAGAACTCCTGAGAACTTATCTTGGAATAAGTGTAAGGTATGACCTAACCCGTAACCAATGGGGGTATAACGTGCTTCCCAGCCGTGGTTAGGTGAAACTGTAGTGACGGCGTTGGCATAAACGATACCTCCTTTCATAAAGTTCAAGGCAAAGGGGTTGAAGTTGTCACGCAGGCGATCGTAATGGAAATAATATGATTCTTGATTCAAGTTGGTTGCCCAAAGGAGATCTGTACCTCCTATTCCTTGGTGTTTGAAGTTATGAATGGTGTAGCAAACCCTTTGGTTCCACATGCCATGATATTTATAGATTTCAAATAGCATGACTGGCACTAGTCCAGTCTGCCAGTCATGGCAGTGGATGATATCGGGACGTTTATTACTCTGGAGCAGAAATTCTAGAGCCGCTTTGCTGAAGAAGGCAAAACGCATATTATCGTCGTTGCAGCCGTAGTAACAGCCCCGATGGAAGAAATTATCCTGAGAGTGGGGTTCAATGAAGAAACACAATCGCCCATGTACCCAACCGCAATAGACAGAACAGTGAATTGCACCGCCATACCAGGGCACCCACAAATCACGGAAAGCATCATGAATTCCCCAAATATGGTCGTAGCGCATGGAGTCGTACATGGGCAGAATAATCTCCACGCAATGACCCCGAGTTTCTAACTCCCGACTCAGCCCGTAAACCACATCGCCCAAGCCTCCAGCTTTGATGACCGGAGCGCACTCAGAGGCGATTTGTACAATGTACATAACTACTCCCCACTTAACAAAAATTTATTTTTTACGTTCTCATTGAATACAGGAAAGAAGTGATTTTGGCAAGGGAGTAGTTAGAGAAAATCCTTCGGAGCCAAGGATCTATAGTTCTGGCAGAAAATTAGCATCTAAAGCTTCTCCTGATGTATAAGGGCATTCTTGGGGAAATCTCTCCACAGGCAGTCCGGTTTCAGCTGTTGCCTGTTCCACAGCATCCAAATAGCATTCAGCCAATATCTCTTCAAGATAAGGCTCAAGACTGGGCGAATCCTTGAGAGCTTTACGAATGCGCCTGCGATGTTCAGTAATACTACCCTTCCAACTACCGCTGCTGAACTCTGGCTGATACTGCCATTTGAGCAAGTGGATTAAAATTACGGTCAGGTTACTCTCTAAACTCCTGCGCTCGCTCCGCCCCATATCATTGATTTCCTCGATCAGGTTTTCCCAATCAATCGTTGAGTAGTCTTGCCCCCGCAACTTTTCCACAGTCGTCTCAATCCATTTCAGGTAGTCCGTCTCGTATAAGCTTTGTCGGTTAATTTCTAGTTCTGTACTCATACCTATCCCCTCTCAACGTCCTGAACTACCCATAGATGCTCGTTAACATTTTAGCGATCGCCCAGCTTCTATAAGGTTCGTAAAAAGGTTCGTAGTAACCGGAGACGATATCATACCTGCAAGAGCGATCGCGGTTTTAGGTTACAGTTGAAAGCAATTGTCCGATCGCGACAATTCCGATTGCTACAACCGCAAATATTCAGGAAATTGCCATGACTGTAACAGCACCATCCCCCCATCTACCTGTATTAGAGGAATTAAGGTCAGGCTTGCCGAATATTTGCGGTTGGGAGGCTGACATCAGTTCGGTAGTCAACCATGACGAACCTGTATTCTTACCCATCACCAATCTCCGCCTAGAAGATATCACAGCAGGGTTTGCTTGCGCTCTCCACATGCACCAGCCTACTGTCCCAGCAGGTGCTAATGGCGAACTGATTAGCAATCTCCAGTACATGTTTGAACATCCTCAGGAAGGAGATAATCACAATGCCGAGCCATTTGCCTGGTGCTACAAGCGTATGGGGGAGTTTATTCCCCAACTAGTTGCTCAGGGTTGTAATCCTCGGATTATGCTTGACTACTCTGGTAACTTGTTGTGGGGACTGCGTCAGATGGGACGAGATGATGTCCTCAATCATCTCAAGCGGATTACCTGCGATCGCCAATACCAGCCTTACGTGGAATGGTTGGGAACGATGTGGAGTCATAGTGTTGTCCCCTCCACCCCAATTCCCGATATTAAACTCCAGATCCAGGCGTGGCAGCATTACTTTGCTGCTATTTTCGGTTTTGATGCTTTGAAGCGGGTAAAAGGCTTTTCGCCCCCTGAGATGCACCTGCCCAATCACCCCGATACCCTGTATGAATATATCAAAGCCCTGAAAGAATGCGGCTATCGCTGGTTGATGGTGCAGGAACATGCTGTGGAAAACCTAGATGGTTCGGGACTGCGGCACGACCAAAAATATATTCCTAACCGTTTAGTTGCTCGCAATTCCCAAGGGGAAACTATCAGTATCACGGCGTTGATTAAAACTCAGGGGTCTGATACCAAGTTAGTGGGTCAGATGCAGCCTTATTACGAAGCCAAAGGACGGGGTAAGCAGCAAATTGGTAACGTGACGGTTCCTTCTTTAGTCACTCAAATAGCAGATGGGGAAAACGGCGGGGTGATGATGAATGAATTTCCCTCCGCCTTCTTCAAAGCTTGCCATGAAGTTCGCGAACAAGGTGGGGGCAAATCTGGTGTTGTCGGACTTCACGGTACTGAATATTTAGAAATGATTGAGGCCGCAGGTGCCAATCCTGAGGATTATCCCCCTTGTCAAGCCATTAATCAACACAAAATTTGGCAGCGAGTTGATCCAGATCGCGTCACATCGGCAGCTGTAGAAGAAGCGATCGCCCAGTTGCAGGAAACAGACCATAATTTCCACATGGATGGTGCTTCTTGGACGAATAACTTGAGTTGGGTTAAAGGCTATGAAAATGTCTTAGGGCCGATGAATCAACTCAGTGCTACCTTTCACCAAAAATATGACCCAATTGTACAGCAGGATGCTTCAGTGACTCAACAGTTGGAATACCAGCAAGCTTTGTTGTATAACTTGTTACTCCAAACCAGCTGTTTTCGTTACTGGGGGCAAGGGATGTGGACTGATTATGCTCGCGAACTATATCGTCGCGGTGAAGCTGTGCTAAAGGTTTGATATCGCATTTTATTTGATATGTAAACTTATGATGTCCGGCAAATCACCCCTAATACAACCTGTCGCAGGGCGGGTTTCGGCTGCGCTCAACCCTAGGTTTCGACTTAAGTCTTATCTGCGGGGTCTATAATATTAGTCGCTAAACCCGCCCCTACAGATATTAGACCTTACAGATGTTTACTTCTCAAATAAAAATGCTATATCCCTCTTCTGTCAAACTGGGGTGATGTTGTCCAGTCCACTCGAACCAACCTACAGGAGTAGCCGCAAAATAAAAAAAGCAACCGATATCCGATGTAGGGGCGAGTCGCTGTTTTGATATATTAGCACTAACGACAAGATCCCTTGACTCGCCCTGCTCGCCCTGCTGGACTTGATGAGCTATTGATACTAATAAAACTTTAAGCAGCTTTTTTGCTCTGATGCTTTGCCAGTACTTGGCCCTTGGCATCAACGCTCAAGTTTTTCCCCGGCACATATCCCTTGCCGATCAAATGTTTGTAGGTAGTAAACGAAGTTATCCTTTGCATTTCCTGCATAATATCCGCAGGAATAATATTTTCTACAGCCCAAACAATTGAATCTGGATCGAACCAGATGGTGCGTTCAATACTGACGAGTAGCACGGCAGCGACACATTCGAGAGCCAATTGAGTTTTCAGATAAGTAATGAGAGCCGATCCAATTTCGGTGTTCCGACTTAAGATCGCCCTCGCCATCCTGCTAATTTCCCGGTCTAATTCTAAAGAGTTCATAGTTCGGTATTACTTTTACTGCCTAAAGTTCGCTTGGCCGGAGTCCCCACCAGAGACTTATCCTCGTTTCGCTAAGTATATCCAAAGATGGATGCAAATAGGTATTATTTATGAATAGAACTTCTGATTGTGGCAGTAGAGGGTGCCAAAAGCAGTATTAAATCCCCCATTCCCTAAGATCCGTAGACAAGCTCTTGACCATTCTGCACGATCGCAGATTCGACATACTGTAGCGCTTCTTGCCAAACCTCATAGCCTCGACTGGTTAAATGGATGCCATCGGTGGTTAAATCTCGCCGTAGCTGGCCTCCCTCGTCGGCAAACAAGTTGTAGAGATTTAGATAGCCTGCCCCTTCTTGTTGAGTTAGGACGGCAATTTGTTGGTTCAGGTAATAGATGCGATCGCTACTAATAGCACTTAACCGAGTAGGCAGAATTGACTGAACAATGATTTGAGCCTTGGGATGGTTCAGGCGCAGGCGACGCACGATCTGACGCAGGTTGTTGAGAATGACGCGATCGCTTACTCCCTGACGCAGGTCATTAGTGCCAGCCATCACATAAATAGTATCAGGTCGAGATTGGGAAAAGGCAGAGAGCCTACTGAGAATTTGAGTGGAGTTTTCGCCTGAAATTCCTTGATTCAGCCAAAACTTACTGTTAGGTAGACGTTGTGAGGGGAACCACTGTGTCAACGAATCTCCCACTAAAATACCCAGACGATTAGCACCCTGTCCTTTGGCCATCGCTTTAGCCTCCCGTTCTAGCAGGCGTTTCCACTGCTCGTGAGTCGGTTTTGGTAGCGGTAGTCCATTTTTGTCTATCCCTTTAGCCCAAAATGGCTGGAAACTATCAGGACTCAGACGTGTATAAATTTTACCGACTTGCAGGGCAGCGAATCGTTGGTAGTACAGTTGAGTCCCAGAGGTTGGGGAAAGAGTTGTTGGCTGAGGGTTAAGCGACGTTTGCAGATCGCTTGCTCCTGCCACAACGGCTTGAACGGTAGCTGAAGAAGGAGCTAGAAAATCGGTCGAGTATTTAAGATGGGGACTAAAAAACCCGATTTCTTTGAGGTCAGTTTCGGCAGCCTCAGCGTTAGGTGCTACAGAAACCGAGTTTTGGAAATGGTTAGAAAATTCAGGAGCGGTGGTTTCAACAACAGGGATAATTTGATGAGTAGCAGATGACTCCCATGTCCGAGCAGCAGTGGCAGCTATGAGATCGGAAAGGTTATCGAACAGATTTGGGGGTAGGGTGGGTGGAGGGACGACGGCCATTGGCCCAGTGGTAAGGATACTAGCTGCCAGCAAATAGCGATCGCTCATCGGATGACTCCATTACTCTCTCCTAATCCTTTTGACAGGCCCTTGAGGCAGGAGTCAGGAATTTTAGAGATAATCGGATGAGGGATGAGTAATTTGTAAGTTGAGCCTTTGGTAATGAGACCCAACTCTGGTTATCCTCAAGTTTGGCAATTTCTAAAGTAGAGCTGACTCAATTCTGCAAGAGAAATATCATTTGCTGGTTGTGGATTTTGGAAGTAGGAATGGATAGGGAGCAGATCTCTACCAAGGTTAGTTCGTGGTGAGGACAACACCTGCTCGATTAAGGACAGATAGCCTTTGGCCGTACTCTCCCATGTATACTTACTCAGCACTCGTTGCTTAGCACTTTGGGCAAAACGCTCCCACTCTCCTTCATGGCAAAGCAACCGCTCCAAACCCCGGGCAATATCTGCCGGGTCATCTGGATTAACCAAAACCCCGTATTCTCGATCTCCTTCTCGCAAACTCTCAATGATGCCACCGTTTTGAGTCACCACCAACGCCAGTCCAGCAGCAGCGGCTTCTAAGGGAGCGAGGCCAAAAGGTTCAAAGAGGGAGGTGAGTGCAAATACCGAGCGGCGTTTAGCAAGAAAGCGATAAGTGGCAGCTAGTGCGGGTTGATCGGGTACGCAAAAGGCGCTAATTTTCCCCCACAAGTTGCTAGCTTTTACTACCTCACGGATCGGAGCTAGCACCTTTTGTTCGGTCTGTTCGTCCTTAGCCTTCTCGTATAAGGCTTTGTCCAGTCCAGCTGTAATCAGCACTACATTAGCTCGCTCTTGCAGGATTGGACTGTGGGCAAAGGCTTGTACTAGTCCTAAGAGATTCTTTTTGGGATCTAATCGGCTTGATGCCAGGATAACCGGAAAACCCCGCCGCAGCTCGGCGATATCTCGTGCCAGTCGCTCCTCAACTAACTGGTAGGTCGCCTCCTCATTGTAGGCGCGAGCCTCAGCACTGAACATGGATGGGTCTACTCCCGGTGGGACGATCGCAAAGCGAGCATCATCGTCCACATCAATGGCTCCTCGATAGGCAAGATGGCCGTATTGTTTGAAGCGTTCCTGGAGGGTATTAGTAATGTTGACAGCTGAGCGATTCATACTCAAGCGTTCGACCACTAAGCGGCGTCCGAAGTAGTAATAATCGTTAAGCTGGCTCAGATTATCTGGAGTGATGTTCATTTTATCCATCTTCTGAGCACCAAGGGAATGAGCCGTGAAGGTGAAGGGTAGACCCGTCTTATCTTCAATTAGGACGCCGCACAATCCTCCATCGCTGTAATGGGCGGTCATAATGTCGGGCAAACCACCCTGCTCTCGATAAAATTTTAGGATGTTGGGCACCCAATCCTGGACGAGATGGGGCCAAAGTAACTCTTTGCGCAGGAATTCTTTTGGTCCGGCAGGCAACCTGACGATCCGGACGTTATCCACACCGGGATAAGCATCAAAGGGTTCCGCAAATCCTGACCACTCCGGGTCAATGATTTGGCGGGTGAGAATATCAACGCTGTGACCCTGCGCAGCGATCGCCAGAGCCACTTCCTTGACGTAGACCAATTGACCGCCAAAATCCGGATGTTCTGTTATGTAGCGATCGTTTGGGTCGAAGTTGCCCTGAGGGTTGAGAAATCCAATGTGCATCGAGAGATGGTAATAAGGCTTAATTTGTGTCAGGCAACTTACGGTCTAGTACGCAGGTCTGTGCGATAAGTTACCAAACATAATGATACTTGGGCGATCGCTAACCTTGGGAGGGATAATACCAAATCCGCTGCCATT
>DNXU01000045.1:0-2619 GCA_003505715.1 Cyanobacteria bacterium UBA8803
ATCCCTCATCCCTCATCCCATGTCTGTAAACCCTGCTGTCTTTGCATCTGAACGTCTTCTATTTACACCAGCCACACCCGATGCTGGTGCAATTCCGTTAATTTTGGCTTTCCCTAATGAATACAGCGTTGGGATTACCAGTTTGGGCTATCAAGTGGTGTGGGCTACTTTAGCATCACGCTCTGACCTCCAAGTGAGTCGCCTGTTTACAGATTGCCACGAGTCGTTGCCAGTAAAGTCAGAATTATTGGGATACTCATTATCATGGGAGCTTGATTATGTCAATATTCTGAATTTGCTGGAATTTTTGGAGATACCGCTGAGATCGGTGGATCGGCACCAGCACCATCCCCTCGTCTTTGGCGGTGGTCCAGTGTTAACGGCTAACCCCGAACCTTTTGCCGATTTCTTTGATGTCATCTTGCTAGGAGATGGGGAAAACCTGCTGGGTGATTTTATCGAGGCGTATAAAGAAGTCCGCAGTGCTGATCGCAAAACCCAATTGCGGCGCTTGGCAGGAGTAGCGGGAATCTATGTTCCCAGCTTGTATGCGATCGCTTACCAGGACTTGACGGGGGCGATCGCTACCATTGAACCCGTAGACGCAGAGATTCCCAGTAGGATCGAAAAACAGACTTATCGAGGCAATACCTTATCTGCTTCCACGGTAGTCACTGAAAAAGCTGCTTGGGAAAATATCTACATGGTGGAAGTGGTGCGTAGCTGTCCGGAGATGTGCCGCTTCTGTTTGGCAAGTTACCTCACCTTGCCGTTCCGGACGCCTAGTGCCACAGGTTCTTTGATTCCGGCAATTGAAAGGGGACTACAAGTAACCAACCGGATCGGTTTACTAGGGGCGTCAGTAACCCAGCATCCAGAGTTTGAAGTTTTACTGGATTTTGTGAGTCAGCCTGAGTATGATAACGTGCGGCTCAGTATTGCCTCGGTGCGTGCGAATACAGTGACCCAGAAGTTAGCGGCAACTTTAGTTAAGCGAGATACTCGTTCAATTACCATTGCCGTAGAAAGTGGTTCGCAACGGTTGCGGCAGATTATCAATAAGAAACTAGAAAACTCGGAAATTATTGCAGCCGCTGTTAATGCTTTAGCAGGTGGTTTAAAAAACCTCAAACTTTATGGGATGGTAGGGGTTCCCGGCGAGGAAATGTCAGACGTAGAACAGACGGTAGCAATGATGGGAGACATCAAAAAAGCCGCACCGGGATTGCGCTTGACCCTGGGCTGTAGTACCTTTGTCCCCAAAGCCCATACCCCCTTTCAGTGGTTTGGGGTGAATCCTTTAGCCCAGAAGCGGTTGAACTATTTACAGAAGCAGTTGCGATCGCAAGGCATCGACTTTCGACCGGAAAGCTATAACTGGTCAGTGATTCAGGCTTTGATTTCTAGAGGCGATCGCCGTTTGTCCGCTTTGTTGGAACTCACCCGGCATTACGGGGACTCCTTAGGCAGTTATCGCCGTGCTTTTAAGGAGTTGAAAGGAAGGTTACCAGAACTGGATTTCTACGTCCATGCTGACTGGTCTAGTGATCAATTATTGCCTTGGAGTCACTTGCAAGGGCCACTGCCTGGGGCGACATTACTTAAGCATCGCGATGCTGCTATGTCTCAGGTTGAGTTACCTGAAGCTGCTGTATTGCTGGGTTAGCGATCGTGGTTATGTCTGGAGTTAACGGCTGGTAGGTTAGAATAAATCGCCAGTGGTTGTGTAGAAGGAGAAGAAAAGTTGAGGTATCAGAATTCTCAGAATTGGCAAGCAGTGGTTGGGGGGATGATCGCAGCAGTCTTGATTCTCCTCAGCTTTAGTTCTTTTGTAATCATCAACCCTGGTCAGGCAGGAGTACTCAGCATCTTGGGTCGAGCTAGAGATGGAGCCTTGCTAGAGGGTATCCACGTTAAACCACCGTTAATCTCAACGGTAGATATATATGATGTGACGGTACAAAAGTTTGAAGTCCCGGCGCAGAGTTCGACTAGGGATCTCCAGGATCTATCGGCTAGCTTCGCGATTAACTTCCGTCTCGATCCCACTCAGGTGGTTGAGATTAGAAGAAAACAGGGCACGTTGCAGAATATCGTGTCGAAAATTATTGCTCCCCAGACTCAGGAATCCTTTAAAATCGCTGCTGCTAGGAGAACTGTTGAAGAAGCGATTACCAAACGAGCTGAACTGAAGCAAGATTTTGATACTGCTTTAGGGGAACGGTTGGAGAAGTACGGCATCATTGTGCTAGATACCAGTGTGGTTGACCTGGCATTTTCCCCAGAGTTCTCTAAGGCAGTTGAGGAGAAACAAATTGCCGAACAAAGGGCGCAAAGAGCAGTATATGTAGCGCAGGAAGCGGAACAAGAAGCCCAGGCAGAAATTAATCGCGCTAAGGGGAAGGCTGAGGCTCAAAGACTATTGGCGGAAACTCTCAAAACTCAAGGAGGGCAGCTGGTACTTCAGAAAGAAGCGATCGAAGCTTGGCGAGAGGGAGGTGCTCAAATGCCAAAAGTCCTCGTGATGGGAGGTGATTCTAAGAGTAACGTGCCCTTTCTGTTTAACTTAGGGAACTTGGAGGAAGCACCTGCTGTGCAATGAGGGATGAGGGATGAGGG
>DNXU01000045.1:2714-2871 GCA_003505715.1 Cyanobacteria bacterium UBA8803
ATGAGGGATGAGGGATGAGGAGATTTCACAAATCAATTAAATAGGCTAGACCTTCTGTCCAAATTAGCGTACAGTTGGGCATTTTGAAACTGCCAATCGCTGATCGCTAGACTTGGGAATGTTCCCAAATGTAGGGGAGAGTCGCTGTTTCAATATA
>DNXU01000493.1:0-887 GCA_003505715.1 Cyanobacteria bacterium UBA8803
TCTTTAGGGGTGAAGCATTCGGGCAATAGGATAACGAAGAAAACCCACAATATCCCTCTTTTGTCACTCTAGGCAGAGGTAAATCTGGAGCCCTTACACTAAGAGAGTTTTAGCATTTGAGCCTATGAAATAAGTTTCTATCAGGAAAGTGACAAAAGAGGGATATAGAGGACTAATTATGCTACTAGAGTTAAGACAATTAAGGATTCAACCGGGACACCAATTGTTGTTTGAGGATGTGAGCTGGCAGCAATTGGAAAATATCTTAAGGGAATTGGGAGAAAGTCGTGCGGCGAAGCTTTCCTATAGTAATGGTCGATTAGAAATTATGGTTCCCCTGCCCGAACATGAAAAAGCCAAGGAAATCATTGGCGATATGGTAAAAATTTTATTGAGCGAACGAGGAATTAATTATGAATCGTTGGGTTCGACAACGTTAAAAAATGAACGTATGACTCAAGCTGTTGAGCCGGATACTTGCTTCTACATTCAAAATCAAGCAGCAGTCATCGGTAAAAATCGCCTGGATCTGAGTGTCGATCCACCGCCAGACTTAGCCATAGAAATTGACGTTACCTATCGCACTCAGTTGGATAATTATCGGGTTCTAGGGGTGCCGGAACTCTGGCGATATTCACATCAAGGGCTAGAGATTAATGTTTTGCAAGGTGGACAATATGTAGAATCCGATTCTAGTCCCACTTTTCCAGGTATCCCAATTATCGAGTTGGTGAATCGGTACATTCAGCAGAGTCAAGTTTCTGGTGGTAGCCAAGCCATTCAAGCGTTTAGAACGTGGATACGAGAAAATCTCTAGTCTCAGAGGCTATCGTGTACACACATCTCGCTTCTAACTTAACAAATGCTGCATTTCGCCCCCCCAGCCC
>DNXU01000493.1:1080-5737 GCA_003505715.1 Cyanobacteria bacterium UBA8803
CAGAATTGGGGGATTTAGGGGGCGATTCTGAAATCTTGAGCGTCCCTCTCCTCGATCCCTTGCCCTTGTGTATTTCTTAAGAATTGATGCAAAAATGCCTCACCTCCATCTAACAGAGGTATTTAAGAAAGTAAGGGAATATTTCAGAAGGTGACACTTATGATCGGAGTATCATTATTTCTCATCTGCTGCCTCATTTTTGGCTTAACAATTCTTTGCGAAACTGTGTTTTATGCAGAAGAACACCAATCTTGACTACAGTGCTAGAACGCTAATTACGTAAGAACAGGTAGTGCATTTTAGCCTGGATGGGCGAAGCATTCGGACAAAATATTATAATTTTAGCAAGCTCTAGTTGTCCAAATGCTTCGCCTCTACCTAGCCAAGCAAGGTGGAAATAACCCAACCTTTAAACAAGGTTAAAAGCTTACTGTACAAGCTTTCTTCCCTTCTGCCTTGAAGCCTTATGGAACTACAATTAGGATAGCCCATCGCAAAATTATAGTTGGGAAGACGCGATCGCCTCCACCAACTCAAATTATACAAATATTGATTCATAAGACGCTGGTATCTAAGCACAGGCACAAACCTGCTGATTTCCAAGCCGAAAATTAACAGATTAGTAACTTAGCGTATCTATCAAACGATCGATTGACTTATCTAAATTCTGAGCCTGATTATCTGAAGCATAACCCAAACCTAATTGAGAAGAACCGCCAGTTTTGCTGCGCAAGAAACCTACTAAATTGTGCAAAAATGAAGAGTTAATGTTTGGGGTGCTATCTTCAGTCAATTGTGTCGGTAGAGGTTCAACTACTTGGGTCGGTAGGATACCCGCTAACAAAGGTACTTCTTCAACTATACTCACGGTCATGAGTGCGAAGGCCACTTGCTGCACTTTTTCAATGGGTAGTTTCAGTTCTTTAGCGATCGCTTTAAGAGAAACGGTTCCTTGAGCGCGTTCCCACACCTGCAATTCTATTGTATTCAGCCGATAGGGGGGTTGGCCAACAATGATATGTGCTAAACCAGCATTCGGATCTGGTAATTTATCTACTAGGGCATCCCAGTTGCGCAGCATTCGCAGCCCTAGTAAGGTCGCTTCCGTTGTCGATATTGTCAAACCCGTCATTTCTCTAGTGGGTATTGGTGCATTCTGGATAAATTTAAATAGGCCATCTTTGAGTTCAAACAAGGCACACACTCGCTGTAATACCTGAATCTGAAATAAGCGTTTCAGCTGTTGGGTTGATAGGACGCATTGATGTTTGAGAGACACGCCCAGAGGTTTGTCAGTCGGGCATAACTGAACCAGCTTGGCAACAACTCGCTTGCTGATGCCTTGGTTTTGAGCGATCAATCCCACCAAACCTTGATGATCTAACTGGTTAGCTGCCCCCACAATTCGCCCCTGATAAAGCCAAATGTAATGAATATCACTGGGAGTTGTTCGGTCTTCTGGTGAAGCAGTCAATGCTAGCAAGCCAGTCTTATGCCCTTTTTCCAGAAATTGGAAGATTTCTGGTAAGGAAAAGTCTGTTAAGGAACTGGTAATAGACATAGTTGCTTAATCGGAGGTTAAGGGATGCACTTCCACTGTCAATAACCCATACTATGCTCTATTTGTAAAGTATTCGGTTACGCTAGTTTTCAATTCTTCACTCGACTTGGGAAAATCCTCATACTTTTGTTCCGGATTATACAAAAAATTATCAGCAGATCGATAAGAGCCTGCTACATTCAGGGGAATACTCTGGGTTAATCAAATTGGTTTGTAAATAAATTATTAAAAAAATATGATTTTAGTTTACAAAAATTACATAATTTTCCTAGTTGAATAGGGAAGCAATTGCTCGCAATGTCTTTCCTGTCTATCATTGAAGCTCTTTTCATTTTTTCTTTATAGATCTACGCAGATCCAAAGCATTGGCAGAATTATAATAACATAACTTAATAACTTCCCCTATCCCCCCAAAATTGGATAGGGATAAGGGAATACAAGGAAAAAGGGAGCATGTCACCAAAGTAGCCACTCATGAACTGCGTACACCAGCACGCACAACAAAGGATAAAAATAATTTACTTCCTCACTCCCTTGCTGCCTCACCCCCTCTCCCTATTTTCAAGTCATACTGCTACAGCAGCGTGAGTATAGCAGTTTTTAGGACAAATCCTCGAACAAGCCTGACAGCCAATACAGTAGTCGGCATTAATAATTGTCATAACCTTACGTTCAATTTCCTCATCGTCTTCATCATCGACAAATTCACCCTCTTCATTAAGTGCTTTGAGCGCTAGTACATTGCGACCGCAGACTTTAAAACATCTGCCGCAGCCGATACATTTATCTTGATTAATCGACTGAACAAATTGAGGATTCCAAGTCAAGCCTGCACGAGTCAATCCAGTAAGCTGTGCCATCAGGTGTTCTCCTTTGTGTTAGCTAATTATTTGCTTATTTTAGCCAATTATTTATTACTATTTACTAATTTAGCTCCTAAGATAATTATTATTTTATGTTTTTGGGTTTTTGCAGGATTTTAGGGTTGCTTAGGTTTTGCGATCAGGAGCATAAATATGCCTACAAATAATGAATAAGATACTCGTAATAAAAAATTGAAGCCACAGCGGGCTTAAAATAAAAATCCAAATCAGAGCAATCAACCCTGCTGAAATTGCTGCAATACTATGGATTTCGTCATTGTTGTTAAAATAAACCCAGACTGCTCCTAGAAAAATAACGAACAAAATTAAATAGATTAGTGCCATTTCCATAAAACACCATCACCCTGTTAAGTCAATTTTTATGGCTAGCAACCCAATATAGATCTAACCATAGGCGAGGATTTTCGTGCTTCAGTCTTGACCTGGGATCGCGCACTATGCGATTAGCATTGATGCAGACTACTTCAATTAATCCCATGTTTTCTGCTATGTCTCTCAACACATCTTGCTGAGCCTGTACTTCAGAAGTTAGCCTTTCCGGGTAATAAACTCCAATATAGTAAAAACGCTTGCCTAATCTTTCAATGTAACATTCAAGAATTTTGACATAACAATGAGTTATAAATTGCCCAGATTTGGGGTAATAACTCTTGACGAGCCTAATAAACTCTTGTGCTAGCTCTTCTCGATTAATCATCATAATTTTTGTCTTTCATTAACTCAACTAATGCAAGAAAACAGGAGTAAAGATTGTACAGTAACTTTTTTGGCGGGTGAGTTATTTCCGCCGCACTGTACTAGCAATTTGGTAAGATTAAAGCTTTTATACAAGGATTTTTAAGCTTCTTGCACCGATGTTTAAAAACTGGAGACGTATTACAGTAATTAGTTTGAGACAATTCCAAATCTTCAATTTTTAACTCTGTAATGGGGCAAAACTCGTTCACTTTTTTACAAAAAATAGGAGAGGAATTGGAAATTTTTACAGTTTTTTTATTCTTTTTAGCAAGATTTAAATCTCGATCTTGAATAAATTCACTATAATTTGCTATATTATTGAGACCGAGAATGTTTAGAACAACCTCAACCGTTAACCAAATACCGATTTTAATAATTAAAGTTTTCCATCTAACTTGCATTTTATGCACCTCTAAATACTGTACGTTAAGTCCTGACAGTTATTTTTTCTCGTCTTGACTGAATCTGAGAAACTTAAAATTAGGACTGAGCCGATCAGTATATTTCAGGTGCTAGAAGTCGTAGCTATAGGAAAAAGCTACGACTTCAACGGTAGCCCGATAACCTGTTAAATGAATGGCTCAGACCAGATAGGCTTCTTGATGGGTTTTGATCGTGCAATCAGAGCGGGGGTAAGCGACACAAAGCAAAACAAATCCCTTAGCTAATTGCTCGTCATCCAAAAAGACTTGATCGTCTTGATTAATTTCTCCTTCAACCAGCCGACCTACACAACTCGAGCAAGAACCAGAATGACACGAGAACGGTAAGTCGATGCCTTGTTCTTCTGCTGCCTCTAGAATGTAGGTATCCTCACCAACCTCAATAGTGACATCGAGTTCAGGGGGCTTATTTTTCTTCCCTTTGATTAGGCGTACTTTGTAAGTAGTCATAGCTAGCATTCTCCTTAATTGATACTTACTGATTAGGAAAAGGGCGAGTGAAATTTCAAGCTTCGGGGGAAACCTAAATCAAAGTGTGGGTGTTACGTCCCTAGACTCGCCCCAACAAACTCATTACAAAACAGTTAGCTGCACGCTACAGCCTCAGGGGTACAATCACCTGCTTGGAATGACTTGCCGCAGCCGCAGGTATCTGTAGCATTAGGATTGCTAAATACAAACCCGCTTTGAGTAAAACTTTCAACGAAATCGATCACAACTCCCTTAAGTAAGGGTGCGCTTTGGGGGTCAATATAGATCTGTACTTTGTCTTGCTCGAATATCAGATCTTCAGGATTGGGTTTGCTGGCTATGTCCAAAGCATATTCATAACCACTACAGCCACCCGCAACCACAGCCACACGAACTCCTTTCTCAGTCGGGGCTGTTTCCCCACTACTACCTCTTAAGAAACTACGAAGCCGAAATGCTGCTTTCTCTGTCAATGTAACTGTCATAAAAATCTCCTGAATTTTGTTGGTTGTTGGTTGTTGGTTGTTGGTTGTTGGTTGTTGGTTGTTGGTTGTTAGTTG
>DNXU01000493.1:5831-7917 GCA_003505715.1 Cyanobacteria bacterium UBA8803
GTTGTTGGTTGTTGGTTGTTCATTGTGAATTGCTATCCAAATCTGACTCATCCTTAGTTTTCTATCAAGAATGAACGATGAATAATGAGCAATGAACGATGAACCTTAACTAATTGGCACTAATTGGTATTGGCACAGATACTCTTGCAAGTTCCTCTGGTTCGCTAGATAAGCGATTAATTCTTTTGGAGATCGTCTCCTGTGTTTTTTGACCGCAGACCTCACAGTTAGGATCGTGGTAGGGGCGGCGTTTGGCAAATTCTAAACGAGTTAAATCCATCGTTAGTAATTGCCCTAAGAGTGGTTGGCCTAGATTAGTAATTAATTTGATTGCTTCTAAGGCAGCCAGACAAGCTAGAGTGCCGGGAACAGCTCCTACCACACCAAAGCCGCGCCGATCCCAATCGGGTTTTTCGGGAAACAAACAAGACAGGCAAGGGGTTTTACCGGGAATAATAGTGGTTAGGTAAGCCTCCATGCTATTCATGGCTGCTTCGATCATCGGCTTATCCCACTGGACGCAACTGGCATTGAGTAAATCGCGCTCTTCAAAGTTATGGGCGCAA
Organism: Cyanobacteria bacterium UBA8803; assembly: GCA_003505715.1. GTDB lineage: Bacteria > Cyanobacteriota > Cyanobacteriia > Cyanobacteriales > Coleofasciculaceae > UBA8803. The sequence continues at coordinate 6,398 of DNXU01000493.1, forward strand.
CTTATAGCGATATCTGCCTGTTTGACTAGGCCATCTACATTGTCGGGCGTGATATATTCTGCGATCGCCTCGATTTCCACGTCAGGATTAATCTGCTGTAGAGTTTCCTTGGCTTTGAATACTCTTGGCCGATCGACCCAGTCATGGGTCATGAGAATCTGACGGTTCATGTCATCGAGGCGCAAAGTGCCACCTCGGACTAATATCAGCTTGCCAATTCCAGCGACGGCCAGGTAAAGTGCCACGGTTCCGCCTAACCCGCCTACGCCAGTGATGAGAGCAGTTGAGGCTTTGAGCGCTCTTTGTCCTTCTTCCCCGAAGCCAGGAAGCATCATTTGCCGCTGATAGCGTTCTAATTCCGTAGGTGTAAGCTCTAACACGCCCGTTCTACTCCTTAGCTAATGCCAATATCTTGAAGTAAGACCACATTTTTCGGTTTTTCCTGAAACACCTTGAACAGTTTTGTTTCTAAAGGACTAGATGTCAGAAACACCTGATAAGCTTCTTCCAAAGCCTCTCGATATTTGCTTAATCTCTCCTCATCGCTGAGATCGGGGAAAACTTTGTCGATTTCCTTCATGAGTAGTGAAAACTGCTTCAAAATATGAAGGCGATTAACATTTACGAATTGCTGGTCGTAAGGGAGTTCAAAAAACTGGAAATAATCTTCAGCGTTGACAATTTGTTTGAACTCAGAAAAGTTTTTTGGACGGTTGGTTTTTTCTGTCATTGCAACTGCTTCTCCCATCTTTTAAGTTGCTTTTTCAGCTCATCTAACTGGCGATAAACTTCGTAGGTCTTAGCTGCCTCTTCTGGCAGCTTTCCATAGTCAGTAGGTAAGCCTTCTGCTAGATCGTGCAGATCCATCTTCATTTGACCTGCTTTACTATTAAGGCGCTTAATTGTAGTTTTCAGTTCTTCGACTGCTTCTGGAGTCGGAATCTCTTCTGTAACTTGAACCATGTTTCGAGCTTGGATTTTAGATTGTGAGTTAGTCCTCGTCTTCCCTGTCTCTATCTCCCTAAAGCTTTGCCACTTCAGGGAAACGCTTCATAGCTTCAGCTCCCGATCTGGTTAGTTTTTCTCCTTCAGCTGCTAATTTCTCCAAGGATTCATAGCCAAAACGTTGAGCGTCCCGTAAGGTACGGGCAACGGCCATCAGACGACCGCTCCAAACTAGTGCCCAACCAAATCCCTCATGACTCAAATCAATCACCACTTGGCAAAGTTGATTGGTTTCTTTTTCAATACAGGCAGCAACCGCACGGTAAAAACACAGAATTCTAAGTTGGGTGGCGGACTCGACATCTCCTTGAACGGAGATTTGGCGCTTTCTCTCTTTACTCACAACAAACGGGGCAAGAACTAATTCATCTTTCCAACTGCGATAAACACCGTAATGATCTTGGGCGCGGATTTGACGAACCAGTTCCTGCAAAAATGCATTTTCTTCAACAATACTGGTTGTGGTTTCTAGATTGGCTGCTGGTGTGGAACTCATAGTTGTTGGTTGTTGGTTG
>DNXU01000493.1:8041-11785 GCA_003505715.1 Cyanobacteria bacterium UBA8803
AAGCTTTTGTTCAAAACCCGCCCAGGCTTATTCTTCTTCTTCTTCAAAGCCATTGGCTTTGTTGGCTTCCGTGGCTAGGACTTTACGCAGCCAGGGGGGAGGGTTGCCGTTTAGGGTTGTGACTAGGTTTTCTAGGATTTCGGTAATTTGCTCTTCTTCGCTTCTGGCTTTAATTGGTGTGACTTTCTTGCGGATTAAACGAGCGGCTGCACTGCCACCAATAGCCGATACATAAACAATGGTACAGTCAGCCAAAGCTTCGATTTTGGGAACCAATTTATCTTCATTACCATCTTCTTTGAGTGTACCTTCAAATTTAATTGCGTCTAAGAACTTATATCCATCGGTGGAGACATCATAAACAGCTATTTGGGGAGCCCATCCGAAGTGAGCGTTGATGTGAACCATGTCACGGGTGGCAAAGGCAACTTTCATCAAATTTCTCCTTTAGCTTTGTTGTAAGTTGGTAGTGGTTAGGGCAGGAATTTCAAAGTAGTCTTGGGCAAGTTCGATGGCAACCTGGGTGAGTTTTTCTCCTTCTGTGGCTAGTTTTTCTAGGGAGTCAAAGCCAAAGCTATGAACGTCTCGCAGCATTTTTGATAAAACTAGCAGCCGACCGCAAAAGATATGCACCCATCCTGGCTTTTGGGGATTAACGTTAATAAAGGTTTGGGCAAGTTGTCCTGTTTCTTGTTCGAGACGAGCAGCTATGGCTTGGTAGAAGTTGGCAATCCGCTGTTGGGCGATTTTATCTTCGTTTCCTCGAATGTTAGAGGTTGATTGGGAGAGGATGAGGGTTTGCAGGAGGGACTCGTTAGAATGGGTTTGGTAAAGTCCGGTGTTGTCTTGGGCGCGGATTTGTCGGGCTAGTTCTTTCAAAAATGGTGTGGATAAGATATCTGTTTTGGGGTTTGGATGGGGATTCATGGGTTTGGGGCGGGGTTATTTTTTTAACGCAGAGGGGTTGAGGGGTTTGTAGGGTTATGAGAGGAGGGTTAATGTTTATTTTGGGTTTCTTCTTGTTCTAGGAAAATGTTGCCGAGATCGAAGAGAAATTGGGTGGTTCCTCGATAGCCAACTAGGCAGCGCTGGCCGTTTCCTAAGCGGTCGAAGATGGGATAGCCCATGCGGTAGAGGGGAATGTTTAATCGTTTGGCGATCGCTTTGCCATGGGAGTTGGTAATTAGTAAGTCTGAACCTGCTGCTAAATCTTCAAAATCTTCTAGGTCGCCGATGGTTACTTGATCTACAGGTAATTGTTCGAGGAGGGGGGATTTAGTGGTGGTTACGGCGGCTTGAATCTCTACTCCCATTTCTTGGAGTAACCAACTAGTTTGATAGAGTAAATCTGGTTCTAGGGCTAGGGATACTCGCTTGCGGCCAAAATAGAAATGCGTGTCGAGGATGGCGTCTTGGAGTTGGCGGCGCTGGCGATTGAATTTTTCGGGAACTTGAGGGGGTTTGATGAAATGGGGGTCGCAACGGGAACTGATAATTTGAGAAAGTCGCCATAAGAATTGATCGACTGCTTCTAAACCCGCTAACCGAGGAAATATTTCATAACGGGTGCCAAATCTAGCTTTTAAGGTTTCGGCAGCTGGGCGCATACTTTCCCCAATCGCTAGGGTAATAGTCGATCGCTCTAATTGCTGCAATTCTTGTAAGGATGTACCGCCAGCAGTCGTAGTATGGTATTCGTCCTCAAGATGTCCGTCTAAAGAATAGGATAAGTCTGGGACAATGAGAGGGTTTAAGCCAAAGGCTGCCACGATTTCCCGAATTTCGTCTACATCTCCTGGCCCTAGTAAGGAACCTGCCAGAATGGTGACTTGGGGTCTGGGATGAACGGCTGTGAAATTGCTTTTCTGGGTATTTGTTTCAGCTAAGGCTCCGTAATCGGTGGTGACAATTTGCTCGACTGCTGCGGCAAACCCATCTTGCATTGCTCCTTTATAGTCGGGAGTGGATACAAATACAATTGGTAAGGAATCTAATTCTGGATGGCGCTGGCGAAATGTCTTGAGGATGCCTTGCATGTCATCGCCTCGCGTTTCGGTTAAACCCGTGGTTAAGAGGCCGATAATTTCAGGCTTGGCTTTCTCGGCTAGGGTGAGGATGGCTTGCTCTACATTTTCCCCACCCCCTAATATGGTGCTAACTTCCGTCATAGCTGTGGTGGACATCGGGATTGCTTCGCGGAAGTGGCGTACTAGCAGCACTTTAGCAAAAGCCGTGCAGCCTTGAGAGCCGTGAAATAGTGGCATCATGCCTTTGAGTCCTAAGAAGGCTAGTGACGCTCCTAGGGGTTGGCTTAATTTGAGGGAGTTAACGGTAACGGCTTTTTTGGGGCTGTTGACGGTAGTCATGGGGAGTGGGGGATGGGAAATGGGGTGTTTTAGCGTCCGGTTTGTTTGTAGAGAAGGGTTTCGGGTTGTTGGGTCCAGGTTTCCCAGGGAGCGGGTTTGCGGACTTGTTCCCAAATGGGGCTGTAGAGAGCCTCGTCGAGTTCTCTTGCCATCTCGACCATTCCTACATATCCGGCATAGGGATGGTGGCGTTCTTGGTTGATGTCGAGGAAGGGGATGCGGGCTTTTAAGGCAGTGTACTGGTTGCGTCCTCCGGCGACTAAGAGATCGGCTTTGGTTTTTTCAATAACTTTTAATAATTCTTGGGCGTTACCTTTTTCGAGCATGATGCCGTCTTGACCTAGCAATTCTTTGATGCGAGCTTTATCTTCTTCTGTACTCTTTTTGGTGCTAGTGGCAACGACTTCCATGCCTAAATCTTGAGCTGCCGAGATGATTGACCAACTCTTGACACCGCCTGTATAAAGTACCATGCGCTTGCCTTTGAGTCGGGCACGGTAGGGGGCTAGGGCTTGGTTAAGGGCTGCGGTTTCTTCGGTAATTAGCGTTTCTACTTGTGCTTGCAAGCCAGCATCGCCAAGTTTTTCGGCAATGTTCCGCAGGCAGCGATTCATGTCTGCTACTCCGTAAAAGGATTCTTCAATGTAGGGAATAGCGTAAGATTCCTCCATCTTTCGCGCCATGTTGATCAGTGCTTTCGAGCAGATCATGACATTAAGTTTGGCGCGGTGAGCGTAGCAGACTTCTTTGTAACGAGCGTCTCCCGTGATTTTGGCGAGGACTCGGATACCAAGTTTTTCAAATAGAGGAAGTACGCCCCACAGTTCTCCGGCAATATTGTATTCACCGATCAGATTTATATCGTAGGGGGTAGTATAGTCGGGTTCGGCAGTGCCAAGGACATATTCTAGTAGGGCTTCGCCACCGATGCGGTTGCCCAGGTTTTTGCTGCCGACGAAGCCAGGAGAATTGACGGGGATAACGGGCGTACCAAACTTTTTGGCAGCAGATTCGCAGACGGCATTAAGATCATCCCCAATCAGGGCGGTAACGCAAGTGGAATAGACAAAAACAGCGGCGGGTTGGTAACGTTTGATAACTTCGGCGATCGCTTTATAGAGTCTCTTCTCACCTCCAAAGATTAAGTCGTTTTCCGTCAAGTCGGTGGTAAACCCCATTTTGTAGAGGGTGGCATCTGAGGAAAGACTGCCGCGACTTCCCCAAGAGTTACCGGAACAGGCAATCGGCCCGTGGACAAGGTGAGCCACATCCGTGATGGGTACTAGGGCAATGGATGCACCGTCAAACGCACAGCCGCCTTGTGCTGCTCCAGGTTGAGCTTGTTGCTTGCAGGATTTATTTTTTCCTTCTCCTTTTT
>DNXU01000629.1 GCA_003505715.1 Cyanobacteria bacterium UBA8803
CATCCCTCATCCCTTATACTTGAGGTGCCCGTGTTTTCCAGCCTTTCCCAAACCAGCTCTCGTCAAAGAAAAATTGTTAACGTGGTTCTCCGGCACGGGTGGGGTTATATGCGAGGACTGCTCCTCGGTGGGAAAGCTGAGGAACCTTCACTACCACCCCCCTTGGTACTGTGCAATATTTTGGTGGAGCTAGGCCCTGTTTACGTTAAGCTCGGACAACTACTGAGTACGCGACCCGATCTGTTACCCCCATCCTATATTGAAGCCTTAACCTCTCTTCAAGCTGAAGTGCCGCCTGTCTCTTGGGAAGCTGTGGAAGCCGTTGTCCGCAGGCAACTTCCCCAACGGATAGAAGAAATTTTTAGTATCATTCATCACAAACCTGTGGCAGCTGGGTCGATCGCTCAAACTCATCGCGCTACCCTAGTTGATGGCCGCGAGGTCGCCTTAAAAATTCAACGACCGGGTATTGATAAAGTAGTTGAACAGGATATCAGGTTGCTGCGCGGTTTGGCACGATTAGTCAATCGGACTAATTTAGGGAAGTATTACAATCTAGTCTCTATCGTTGAGGAATTCGCTAGTGCCTTACGGGCTGAGCTAAATTTTACCCAAGAAGCCAGTTATACTGACCTGTTACGGCGCAATCTCTCCAAGAGTTTCTGGTTCGATCCTCAACAGCTAGTTCTGCCGGAAATTTATTGGGACTTGACTAGCGAAAAGCTACTTGTCATGCAGTGGCTTGATGGAGTTCCCCTTTTACTGGCTGACTTGAAGGGGACAAAATACAGCGGTGATGCTAACGCCGAACGCCGAGCTATTGCCGATTTACTGGTTAGGGCTTATTTCCAACAATTTTATATTGATGGCATATTTCATGCTGACCCTCACCCCGGAAATCTGTTTTATCTCTCATCAGGCCGTATTGCGCTTATTGATTTTGGCTTGATGGGTCGTCTTGACCCTCGCACCCAACAGATTTTGATCGAACTAATTTTAGCGATCGCTAACTTAGATAGCAAGCGGTGTAGCCAATTAACCCTGGAACTAGCCGAGTCTACTACACCAGTGAATCTCGCTCTTTTGCAAAATGATTTTGACCGATTGCTACGCAGCTACTACAACCTCAACCTATCAGAGATTAATTTTAGCCAGTTGATCTATCAAATGTTGCAAATTGCGCGGAAGCACCAAATTCGTCTGCCCAGCAACATGGGCTTGTATGCTAAAACTCTGGCTAATCTCGAAGGCGTAACTCGCCAACTCAACCCCGATTTCAATTTAATCGAACAAATTAAACCCCTAATGGCCGATTTATTCCGACAGCGATTAGTTGGACACGCTCCTCTGCAAGACCTTTTAAGAGCAGCTCTCGATATCAAAACTCTATCTCTAGATGCTCCTCGCCAATTAGAGATGTTATTAGATCGGGTCACCTCGGAAACCTTGCAATGGAAAGTAGCACTGCAAGGACTCGAACCCTTCCGGCGCACCTTGGACGGGGTGGGAAATCGGCTCACCTTCGGAATTGTCACGGCTGCTATCCTCATTGGTGCTGCTATGATTTTTTCCCAAGCTCCCAGTAATCCGATTTTCTTTTGGGTGAGTGGCATTCTATTTGTGGTCGCTAGCCTGATTGGCTTGTGGTTAATTTTTAGTATGATTAGAAGCGGACGAGTGAAATAATTAGGGCTTGCTGTATAAGTCTTTTGGTGGGGGTGGTGAATGGGGAAATCTTAACAGTTTTCCTGTGTTCTGCTTCCTGATAACTACTCACTAATAACTACCCAATCTTTATCAGCTTTTTTGCCAATTAGGAAATAAGTCATCATCTCTCCTTTGCCTTTAACTGTAATTAATCCCCGCTCTTCAAATATAAATTTATCTTTCAATCGTTGGTAAGTTGCTTCTGTCACCTGCACCTGATTAGCTATACCCTGAGATTCCATGCGCGATGCCGTATTTACCGTATCTCCCCAGAGGTCATAACTAAACTTTTTGATCCCAATTACACCAGCCACTACTGGCCCAGTATTGATGCCAATGCGAATGCTTAAAGCTTGATGATTCTGCTGATTGAAGTGGTTAATTATCTTTTGCATGTCCAGCGCCATTTGCGCGATCGCTTCCGCATGATCTGGTCGTGGTCTAGGCAATCCTCCCACAACCATATAAGCATCACCAATAGTCTTAATTTTTTCTAAACCATAGCACTCGCTCACTTCGTCAAAAGCAGAGAAAATTTGGTTGAGTAATTCTACTAGTTGGGTGGGAGAACAGATGGATGCTAACTCGGTAAACCCGACAATGTCAGCAAACAGCACCGTGACTTCTTCAAAACTGTCGGCAATCGTGCTTTCTGTTTGTTTGAGTTGTTCTGCGATCGGTTCCGGTAAAATATTTAACAGCAGGCGCTTAGACTGTTCTTGTTCGTAGCCTAAGGCTTCTTGCCATGCCTTGCGCACTGTAATGTCTTCCACAGTGCCTTCATAGTAAAGCAAATCGCCATCACGATTGCAGATCGCCCTTGCCTTCTCTACAATCCAAATTACATTGCCATCTTTGCGGTAAACCTGGGACTCAAATCCAGAAATCGAGCCTTGCTTTTGGATCGAGCGAATAAACTCAGCACGGCGACCGGGCTGAACGTATAATTGACGCCCAATGTCAGTAATGCTAGCGCATAGTTCCTCAGGTGAGGAGTAGCCATAAATTTGGGCTAGGGTAGAATTAACTCTGAGGTAGCGTCCATCAAGCGTAGTTTGGAAAATGCCTTCGACAGAGGTTTCAAAAATACTGCGATATTTCTCCTCAGCTTGCCTAACGCTGATCGCGGATTTCCTCAGTTTAAAGATGATATAAGCTACAAGGCTAAGCAGCAGGATAATAGAGAATCCGTACCACAAATTCCGATAAACCTCAGCCTGCTTGAGGGCTTGACGGTAATGCAGGTTATAGGAACGAGTTAGCTTGTCACTGCTTGGCACAGTCGGCATAGCTAGAATCTCCTCCACCAGACTATTTACCTGTGGTTTATTCTGCAAGATGATTTCGGCATGACCGAGCGCTTTATCCATATCAAAAGACGGATCGATCTGCGTTTGGATTTGGCGGACTTTTTCTAGCTGCTCGACAATTTCTATGGCTAAGTCTTCACTGTTAGATAGATTATAGTTTAAAACTTTTCTAAGAAGTAGATTTAACTCCGCTATCCATTCATCATCGCCATAATTTGCATAAACTTTTACCGACAGATCGCTCATGGCGATGGGAAAATCGCTAAGGGAATTCTTCAGAATAGCATTTCTGAATTTAAACTCTTCAATCAGACGTTGTTTTTGCTGGAACAGTTTTATATAAGCTTCCAGAAGATTGTTAATTTCGTTTTTACTTTGACGAGAAATAAAACTAGGAGGTTGTTGCAGGATGGTTTGTAGTTTGTAGATAGCCTCTAGTTCTTTGGCAATGGGATCGTAGCTATCCAATCCTCCATCCTTGGCTTCTAAAATTTCCTGATTGAGTTGGGCATCGATTTCATTGAGTTGGCGCAACTGACTAACATAGCGTTCGTTTTGTTTGAAATCAATGACCTGAGCTTTTATTGAGAGAAATGCAAACAGAAAAACTCCGCCTGTCACTATTACTATTTTTCGCACACCGAAGAATTTCATTAGCAGGTAGGAGTCAATGGATTCAATAAGATTTCCCCATGGAGATGCTACTATAACTCATTTAGCTCTCCCCTCTCTTACAGCAGTTTACCTCTGGAGCGACTGCATTGCAGCAGAGGGTTTCTAGAGGTTACCAGAAGCAGAGGCAGTAAGGGAAGGAGGGGAAATACGGAGCCAGCAGGCACAACTCAAGAGAAGTCACTCTTTTTCTATACTCCCCCTGCTAGCCGAAAGCTGTGTTGGATTCCTTTACCAAAAAACGGCTGTAATATCGGGAGGAGAAATACACTTATCAAAGAAGGGAGCAGGGAACAGGGAACAGGGAACCATTTTTCCTATTTCCTATCCGCGAGTAAGAGACCCCCACTTCTATAAGTGACATGTTTTGGATTAGGTCTCTCATCCCCATCCAAAACGCACTGAATAGCAGTTGCCTGTTCCCTTTTAACTTCCCCTATTTCCCTGATTCAAGACTTGAGACGGAAATCAGGGGAATGATAAAAACTTTACATAGAATTTATCGCTAATAT
>DNXU01000486.1:0-3989 GCA_003505715.1 Cyanobacteria bacterium UBA8803
CCCCCATTCCCCTATTCTCCATTCCCCATTCCCCATTCCCCATTCCCCAATCCCGACTCCCGACTCCCGACTCCCCATTCCCCATTCCCTAGAAGGCTGATTCTGCCTGACGAAGTCGAATCTGAGGACTAATCTTTAAGCTGTAGACAGTTAAGGAGTAAGACTGCTCTTCGCCTCCGTAAAAACCTCTGATTGTGACATCACCGTTTTTGCCTTGATTTATTTGAACGGAGAAAGACTCTGTTTCTTTTCCAGGCTGAACCTCAACGCTGTTTTCAACAGAGGCAAGGGAGCGATCGCTGCTTTCCAGCTTAACCATAGCACCAGTACTAGGAGCGGGAGCGCTTAGAGTAATTGTGCCCTTTACAACTTGCCCCCCAGAAACCCTCGATTTGGCAGGAACATCCAGCACCAAAGAAGTGAGTTTTGGCGTTGGTACAGACGGTGGGGCTATGTGCAGTTCTTGAGATGTAGAATTCCCTTGATATGTAGCTGTAAGTGTTACAGAAGTTTCTTTCGGGTAGTTATCACCTCGCTGATAAGGTGGAATTTCAATCTGGAAAGGTTCGGAAGAAGTAGCTCCAGGTTGAATCCTGATAGATGGTGGCACCTTTACCAGAAACGAATCATTGCTGACAAGCTCAATGTTAGCTCCGTCACGGGGAGCCGGATTGGTTAAAATAACCGTCGCGTTAACAACTTTTGCAGATCTTCCCCGTTCCACACTGGTTGATTCAAGATTTAGGGATTTGAGTTCTGGGACAGGTTCAGGAATAACTTTCCCCTGGTCTTGTTTCTGAACTACTGTCAGTTTGAAAGGCTCAGTAGACACTCTATTATAAGACGCTGTAATTTCGACCGAACCACCATTTGGGTATTTGTTACCAACATCCTCATAGCGTGCAATCTGGACAGAGAAAGGCGCTGTGTTATCTCCAGCCTTAACTGTAACCTTATCGGCTATAGGTGTAGCCAGAGACGGCTCATTGCTCGAAAGCGTGACTTCGATCTCACCCTCAGATGCAGGTTGATCTAGCGAAACCGTTCCTGCCACTGTATCTCCCCAGTTAGCAGTCGTCTGGCTGAGATTTAGAGTCAGCTTGAGAGGCTTTGGCGGAGGTGTCGCAGGGGGGGTTTTGGGTGACTCCTTTGGTGGACTTGGAGGCGTACCATCAGGACTTGGGGAGGGTTTCTTTGAAGGTGATGAGGTGGGAGAGGGAACTGAAATTTTACCATCAGGGATTGGGGGGCCTACCTTTGGCAGGATGAGAAATGGCACGAATAAGGCAAACAGTAAAACCCCAAATCCCCCTCCCAAAACGAAAAGCCATTTCTGCCAGTTAAGTGGATCGGGTAACGGCTCAGGTGATGGCTTGGGTAAAAGAGGTGGCTCTAACAGAAAATCCAGATGATGGCGGGTTACTTCTATACCAGCTTGATCGTTGAGTGACTTCCTAATTTCCAGAGCTTCTGTCAAATAACTTTGAGCGTCTGCTATCTCCCGTAAGCAGAGGGAACGAGTACCTAGCTGATGCAAGACAAAGGCTTCCGCAGCTCTATCTCCGATCGCTCGTGCTGCCTCAAGCATCCACTTCAACACGACATCCCAGGCACCCCATTGCCCATCCAGAGCCAGTATCCCCTGCACTGCTCTTCCCAAACCCAGTACATCTGACCATTGATTTGACTCAACTGCCCACTCCAGGATTCTGAGAATTGTATCCGATTCTGGCAATAGCTGTTCTGGCGTTCTCCAGTGTTGTACCCAATCTGTAAAGAAGCTTGTAGTTCGCTCCAACCAGGGCGTCAAATTCCATTTTTCCTGCTGTAACTCTTTCACCAGATTACTGGTGAGGTTGTAGCGTCCGTCATCAACTTGGATTAAGTTGCGCCGCAGCAAGGCTTCGAGTGCAGGCTGGATTTCCGGAAGTTCTGTAATGTTGGCAATATGTTCGGCTTTAAGCGCTATCTTGGCACCAAGAGCTGCAAATAATGCCAGAATTACCCTTTGCGGTTGAGTCAGGGACAACAGAATTTCTTTTGTCCATGCTCCTTTACCAGCTCCTTGGACTCGTTGAGCGATCGCCCCAAGCGAATGTTTTTCCTCTGTAGCGATCGCAACGGCTTGAATAATCCGCAATGGATGTCCTTCTAAGGCAATCCCAAGCTTCTGAGCATGAGCAGATTCCTCTGGACTAAGGGAGCGTCCTAGTTCTTGTGCCACCAGAGCTACGGCATCGTTGGGGGAAAGTCCGCCTAGCTCCACAGCACGTCCTTCCCCCCATAGCTGGCGTTCCTGCGCAGCAAACAGGAACGTACAGCTGGGTAGATCGTTGAGCAGTCCGTCCACTTCCTCCCGTGTGAGGGTTGCCCCATCCAACAGAATGAGTGCTTTTTTGTTCTTCAAAGCATCACGAATCTGCATATCGGTAGCTTTGAAGGGAGTTTTACAATCGTAGAAAGCGTTAAAAAGAATTTGGAGTAGATCCGAGACAGACTGATGGCGGACTAAGCGGTGATAAACAATCCCATCAGAGAAGGCAGGAGCGATCGCAGGATGATGAGCTAAATACCTAATAATAGCTGTTTTGCCAATTCCAGCAGCACCCGAAAACTCCACTGGTTGGTTGTAGGACAGTGTATTGACTGCGATCGCAACTTCTTCGCGACGAGCCACCAATAGGGGAAAGGGGCGAGGGGGTAAACGTACAGGCAGGGGACGGGGTTGGGGAAGGTGTTGGTTTTCTGGTGAAGCGAGAGTTACTCTATTCCCAATATCCGCATCGTGCTTGAGAATATAGATGGCTTCAACGTGACCAATATGGCCAAACTGAATTGCGTAATCACCCGCAATTTGGGAAATGCTAGTGGTCATAACTAGGCTCTACCGCTGAATATTTATGTTATCTGCTCGTCCAATTTGTCCCAACTGAATTGCATTATCGCCACCAGACTGCGAGATGTTGCTTGAGTCAGAACCGGAAGAGTTTGGATTGTTTGGGTTTGACTCTCCCTGAGAACTCTTTTTACTGGCAGTTGATGGCTCTACTACTGTTCGGCTTTTGAGAACTGGTGTTAGAGACTCCGGAATTCCCTCTAAGTCAATTGCACTACAGCCAAACTCATAAGCATTCTCATAAGATCTGCCAGCTCCTAGTGCATCATAAAATCCCACAGCAAATTCGATTGCTGCTCGATCTCCAATCGCCTTGTTCATGCCAACTACATAGTCAATGTGTTGGTGAATTGCCTCAGCTTGAGCCTCTGAATAGCAGGCATTCAGTACAACACACTCAATTGTGTCTTTAAACAAGTTAAATAGCCTTACGAGGGAATCCGTACTGACTAACTGCATTGTTCCCGAACTATTTTCCAGAGCTAAGCCACGTTCTCCCGCTCCATGCCCGCAAAAATGGACAATTTGTGGTTCGTGATCTAATAGAGCGCGGCGCAAGTCCTCAACACGTAAAGCCCATCGAGTAACAATTTCAAAGCGATCTCTTCTTTGGGATCGTTCCAAACCTGCTTGAATTTCTCGCACTTCTTCATCCAAGCGCAGCTTGTCTGTATTCTTGGGATTGGCTGTGAGAATTAGAATCTTTTTCACGGCAACATTAACTCTAGATGGAGGTCGATCGCTAGATGCACGTAACTCCTGCTCTGCTCTAACTAATTACCGACAATCGGATAATATTTTTACCATCGATTTTGCAGAGTAATCTCGATATTCAGTAGCCCAGTTCGCCTTGTCGATTATCAATTCTCCTATTGTAGTAGTGCGTTTGGGTTACAGGCTGTATTCAAATCGTGATTTTTCTAAATTCCAGTTTAGGAAATGCTCTTGTATTCTTGCAGTACCCACGAGGGTGATTTTTTACGCTTCATATCAAGTCCTGTAGCACCTTTCCTTGTATAAAAAGGTTCGTAGTAACCAATAAGAGTGGTTGACAATGCTCTATTGTCAACCACTCTTATTGGTTACTACAAAC
>DNXU01000486.1:4004-9568 GCA_003505715.1 Cyanobacteria bacterium UBA8803
ATATCGACGCCACCGGACACGATTAGGCTTTAAACCTCAGCCTCATAGCCAGGACTTACCCAAAGGCTGTAGTTTACTCAAAGAGAAGTTTGGCGAATTCCTAATCGAAAAGAATAGCTATTGCCAGTACCTAAACAAACGTGAAGGAATTTGGAAAGGTAAGAACCAAACTAGCAACAGAAACATCTTGTACAATACCAATCAGTTCATGAACACCAGAATTTTTGAGATAAATTCCTGTATCTGCTGCGGTTGTGCCAAAAGAGATTGGTGATGATTTTAGGGTATAGTCAGAAGCGGTTCCGGCTAGTTGGATGACATCTTGACCAATCTGGAAGTCAGTAATCACAGCGTAGTCGCTCAAACCGCTGGTGAATGGATTCCCGTCATTATAGAAGGCAAAGCTATTCCCAAGGACAAACTTATCTGTCCCTGATCCCCCAGTGAGGCTATCTATCTCATCCTTGTTAGGAACACCGTAATAGTTAGCACCATTTAGGACATCATTGTCAACACCACCGTCTAGGTAGTCATTGCCATATCCACCATAGAGAAAGTCAGCGCCGTAGTCACCATAAAGCTGGTCATTGCCATCTCCACCATCAAGGGTGTCATTGTCAAAACCACCGTCAAGGGTGTCATTGTCAAAACCACCATTAAGAGTGTCATTACCATCTCCACCATTAAGGGTGTCATTGTCAAAACCACCATTAAGAGTGTCATTACCATATCCACCATTAAGGGTGTCATTGTCAAAACCACCGTCAAGAGTGTCATCACCATCTCCACCCTTAAGAGTGTCATTGCCAGAATCACCATTAAGAATGTCATTGTCGTCATAACCTTCAAGGATATCATCGTCAAATCCACCGTATAGGTAGTCATTGCCATATCCACCGTATAGGTAGTCATCACCACTTCCGCCGTCGAGGGTGTCATTGTCATATCCACCATCTAGGTAGTCATCGCCAAAATTACCATAGAGCTCATCATTGTCATGTCCACCGTATAGGAAGTCATTGTCATGTCCACCATCTAAGTAATCATTGCCAGTACCACCGTAGAGGAAGTCATTCCCAAATCCACCGTCGAGATAATTACTAGCGTTATTACCAAAGATTGTGTTATCGAGGTAGTTACCCCCACCGTAATAGGCGCTACCTGTCAGCGTCAGTCGTTCCAGGTTTGCACCAAGGGTATAACTAATAGAGGAGATAACGGTATCTACGCCTTCAGCGAAATTTTCAATGATAGTGTTCCCAGAGTAGTCAATGCGATATGTGTCATTGCCAGTTCCACCGATAAGGGTGTTACTGCCACTTCCACCGTCGAGGGTGTCATTGCCACTTCCACCGTCGAGGATGTCATCGCCACTTCCACCATCAAGAATGTCATTGTCAGCACCACCGTCGAGGGTGTCATTGCCACCTCCACCATCAAGGATGTCATTTCCGTTTAAACCAAAGATAATGTCGCTGTCAGAAGTTCCGGTTAGAGCTGGGCGGAATTCACGACCGTTAAATGTATCGTTGTCATTGAAATTAGTGCCGTAAATAATAGCCATTTCAGTTTCTCCTAAATTTCAACTTACTGGAAATTCGCTGACAATTTAGAGCTTATTCCCGCACTCCAGACTTTGACTGTGGGAAAAAATCATAAAAAATCAGGTATGATGTGCGACAATCTAGCCAATCGATTTTGGATTTTTCTACCGATGAATCCGTGGGATTGAAATAGCGGCATTGTTCTCTTTGTCCAACTTGCTTCAATTCCGGGATTTGTAACCAAATTTATCTTGGTCAGGTAAAGCAAAGTCATGAAAATTGAAGAAGTATTAAGTTTTTTGGATAAAGTTCTCCCTCAAAAGGGTTTGAGTGACTTACAAGAATTAGTGTTGCGCCAATGCTGGGAAGGACAATCTTATGCCGAAATTTCCGAAAACTTTAGCTACGATCACGACTACATTCGGAATGTCGGCTTTACTTTATGGCGAACCCTCACCGATGCTTTAGGAGAAAAGGTGACGAAAAGTAATGTCAAATCAGTGATAAGACGGCACAGTATAAAAACACAATCTCTCTCTACCGTATCAACTAATACTCTCCCCTTTGTTGGTGGAAAAAATACCAATAGTCGGCAAGATTGGGGTGAGGCAATTGATGTCTCTTTTTTTTATGGACGCACTCAAGAATTAGCTACCCTCACACAAGCTATTATCCAAGATCGTTGCCGATTAATCAGTTTACTTGGCATGGGCGGCATTGGCAAAACGGCTTTAGCAGTCAAGCTTGCACAACAGATATGGACTACACCTCCCCAAAGAGAACAAGACGAATTTGAGTATATAATTTGGCGTAGTCTCCGCAACGCTCCTACCCTAGAAACCCTTCTAGCTGAGTTAGTACCTTTCCTCTCAAATCAGCAAGAAACTAAAGCCGAAATGAGTCGGTTACTCCGCTATCTGCGTACCTCACGATGTATGCTAATTTTGGATAACTGGGAAACTATTTTAGATGTAGGTTCTATCGGACAATATCGACCGGGCTATGAACGATATGGTGAACTTCTTAAGGTAATTGGAGAAACCGCCCATCAAAGTTGTCTAATTATTACCAGTCGGGAAAAGCCAGCAGAAATGGTAGCTCTCGAAGGATTAGTATCTGTTCATTCAATGCAACTGCGGGGAACTCCTGAAGTAGCCGTTGCCCTGTTTCAGAATAAAAAACTGTCTGGTTCCGATACACAAAAGCAAGAACTTGGCGATCGCTACGGCAATAATCCCTTAGCATTAAAAATTGTCACCACTTCAATTCAAGACTTATTTGACGGCGATATTGGCAAATTCCTAGAAGAAGATACAGCCCTATTTAACGGCATTTGCCACCTACTCGATCAACAATTCCATCGCCTCTCCCCCTTAGAGCGAACCATTATGTACTGGTTAGCCATTAATCGGGAATGGACAACAATCGCCGAATTACAATCTGATATTGTACCCGCCGTCTCCAAAGCGAACCTCTTAGCAGCATTAGCAGGATTGAACGGGCGCTCTTTAATCGAAAAAAAATCCGGAAGTTACACCCAACAACCCGTCGTAATGGAGTATGTCACCGAGCAATTCATCGAACAAGTCTGTGCAGAATTGGCAACGGATGGGATAACGGATGTAACGGATAAATTAAACAAACTCACCAACACTACATCCGTTACCAGATCCGCTATCTTATTCATCACTCATGCTCTAATCAAAACAACAGTCAAAGACTATATTCGGGAGAGCCAGTGTCGGTTAATATTGGGTGCGATCGCCGCTCAACTTCGCACCAACTTTACATCCGCAAAAGCTATTGAACAGCAACTCCAACAAATTCTGGCTCAACTGAGAGCATCAGAAACCACGTTATCTGGCTATGGTGGTGGCAATCTGATTAACCTTTGTCATGAACTAAAAATTGATTTAACAGGCTATGATTTTTCGGGTTTAACTATTGGGCAAGCCTATCTCCAAAAGGTAAATTTACATCACGTTAACTTCACTCACTCAAATTTTTCTAAATCAGTTTTTACTCAAACTTTCGGGAGTGCTTTGTCATTAGCATTCAGTCCCGATGGTAAGCTACTAGCGATAGGAGATAGTGATGGTGTAGTTCACCTGTGGCAAGTTGTGGATAGTAAATTGCTCCTGACTCTGACAGGAAACACAAATTGGATACAATCAGTAGCCTTCAGTCCCGATGGACAAACCCTTGCCAGTGGTTCTCTGGATCAAACTGTAAGACTGTGGGATACCCGCACAGGTCGATGTCTCAAAACCTTAGTCGAACCGGATTTAATATTTTCAGTAGCTTGGAGTCCGGATGGACAGACTCTCGCCAGTAGTTCCCAAGACCAAACTGTGAGGCTGTGGGACATCCGCACAGGTAACTGTGTGAGAATCTTGCAGGGATATTCTAATTTAGTCTATTCAGTAGCTTGGAGTCCGGATGGACATACTCTTGCCACTGGTAGTAGAGATAAAATCGCCAGGTTGTGGGACACGCGCACAGGTGAATGCCTCAAAACCTTAGAGGGACATACCAATCCAGTCAATTCAGTAGCTTGGAGTCCCGATGGACAAACCCTTGCCAGTGGCAGTAGTGACCAAACGATCAAGCTATGGGACATCTCTACAGGTAACTGTTACAGGACTTTGCTGGGTCATACCAATCGGGTTTTCTCAGTAGCCTGGAGTCCCGATGGACAAACCCTAGCCAGTAGCAGTAGTGACCAAACAGTCAAGCTGTGGGATACCCACACAGGTAAATGTCTGAGAACTTTACTGGGGCATACAGATTTAGTGTATTCAGTCGCTTGGAGTCCGGACGGTTACACCCTCGCTAGTGGTAGTAGCAATCAAATGGTAAGGCTGTGGGACATCCGTACAGGTAGCTGGATCAGAACCTTTCACGGATACAGTAATTCAGTATATACAGTGGCTTGGAGTTCAGATGGGCAAATCCTTGCTAGTGGTTCCCACGATTGTCAGGTGAGGCTGTGGGACATTCATACAGGTCAATGCCTGAAAACCTTGACAGAGAGCAATTTTGTAGTCTCAGTAGCCTGGAGTCCAAATAGGCAAACTCTTGCTAGCAGTTCTCAAGACTGCACGCTGAAGTTATGGGACACCTGCACGGGTAACTGCATCAGGATCTTAGAAGGGCATACCAATTGGGTTTGGTCAGTAGCCTGGAGTCCGGATGGGCAAATCCTCGCCAGTGGTGGTAGTGATGACCAAACAATCAGGCTGTGGGATACTCTCACGGGTAAGTGCCTCAACACCTTGCGGGGGCATACTGATTGGGTTTGCTCAGTAGCATGGAGTCCCGATGGGCAAACTCTTGTCAGTGGTTCTATGGATCAAACTGTGAAGTTATGGGACATCTGCACAGGTCAATGTCTCAAAACCCTAGAGGGGCATACCAATGGGATCTATTCAGTCGCTTGGAGTCCAGATGGTCAAACTCTTGCTAGTGGTTCTTGCGACCAAACAGTGAGATTGTGGGATAGTCACACGGGTCAATGCCTCAAAATTTTACAGGGACATACTGATTGGGTCTGGTCAGTAGCATGGAGTTCAGATGAGCAAATCTTTGCTAGTGGTTCTCAAGATCAAACAATTAAATTGTGGGATATTCACGCAGGTAAATGTTTGACAACCTTACAAGGGCATACCAATTCGGTCAATTCAGTGGCATGGAGTCCAGATGCTAAAATTCTTGCCAGTGGCAGTCGTGATGAAACGATTAAGCTTTGGGATGTTAAGACGGGTGAGTGTCTGAAAACGCTGAGAGCGAAGCGACCTTATGAGGGGATGAATATTACAGGGATTAGGGGGATAACAGAAGCTCAAAAAGTAACCCTGAAGGCATTAGGAGCAGTAGAAATATAGGTCTTATATCGAATCTCTTAGGACTTATGCACAGCCTCTATTAGGGGACTGCCAAAAAATAAATTATCCATTCAATCAGGGCGAGTCAAGCTATACTGAAAGGCTAGCGCTACTATATTGAAACAGCGACTCGCCC
>DNXU01000486.1:9581-30954 GCA_003505715.1 Cyanobacteria bacterium UBA8803
ACAGTTGGATACTTTTTTATTTGGGAGTCCCTAGTAGGGTGTTTTATGCTATGCTAACGCACCATTAGCAAGCACCAATTTGAGCGAAAACTACATAAATTGTTTTCCAAACAATTACCAAATCATACCAGAAATGCCACTGCATTTGGTAGCGCAGGTCGAAAGTAACTACGGCTTCAAAATCGTGAACCGCTGACCGACCATTGACTTGCCATTCTCCGGTAATACCAGGTTTAACATTTAATCTTTGCCAATGATAATGACTGTAATACTTAATTTCATCGGTTGTTGGAGGGCGAGTCCCTACTAAACTCATGTCTCCAATCAAAACGTTCCAAAATTGGGGGAGTTCATCCAAGCTGGTGCGGCGCAGAAAGCGTCCGATGCGAGTAACACGGGGGTCATTTTCATTTTTAAATATTAAGCCTTTGGCTTGGTTAGGGACGCGATATTTGAGGCGTTCAGCATTCTGAATCATGGAGCGGAATTTCCAGATTTGGAAAGGTTGGCCATAGAGTCCGTAGCGCGTTTGGCTGTAGAAAATTGAGCCGGGGCTATCGAGTTTGATAGCAATGGCGATGGGGAGGAAAATGATAGCGAGAATTAGCAGCCCTATGAGGGAGCCGATAATATCGAGTAAGCGTTTAGCCCTTGAATAGGTGGAGGGATGAGGCGGGCAACTATTGATAGTAGATGTAATCATTGGACTGATTGATCAAAATTAGGCGACTTCAAATGTAGAATTAGCTGATAGGGGTGTAGGAAATTTTGAGGGTTTTCGTTGAACTGACCTTATTGCCAAACTAGCTGCTTTAGAAATTAGCAGTTGTAAGGTTTTTGCCGTTTTTGAAGGGGATGGGTTGAGTAGCGATCGCACTTATTATGTCCGAATATCTGGTGCGATCGCCCTAATTTCCCTATCAATTAGTTGAGATTAAAATCGTCAGCTTTCTGTTGGCATTTGTGTTTTATAATTGAACTAAAACTGAAAGCACCAACAATCAATAAACCTAAAACCGATGAAGGTTCTGGTACAGATTGTGGCGCATCTGAGTTTTCATAAGATAGCGTTCCATGAACACCCAAAACTGCTGCGTCACTCCTAGGATCGTCTGCCAGCGGTTTAGCAAATGCTTGAGGATTTCGAGAACCTGTATTGTTATACCAGAACCTCAAAACATTCTGCTTGCCAATATTAAACAGGTTTTGGTCATCAAATATATAAGGCCCAGAACTTGAGAAAAATGTTTGGGAGACGTGATTTAAGTCTGCATCCATCATTACTCCTGGTGTCGGAATAGTAGACTTATCAATCCACGGTGTAAACCCGCCTAACTCTGTTTCATTGAGTGATACTACCAGACGGTCATCAGCCAAAAGATTGCTGAAATTGAGCTTTACATTCGTTGCTTCTGATGGTAGGTCAAAGGTGTAATAAAGAAACGCTACACCTTGAAAGCTGGACATTTCGACAGGAACGTCTGAACCGTAATGATTATTGAACCATAAATCACCCCCATCCATGATCCAACTTCCGGATAAATCATGAGTATAGGCTTGGTAACGGGGGTCAGAAAAGTTTCCCGTATAATTCCAAGTAAAGGAAGGGTCTATATCCCCAGAATTGATTCCAGGCTTTCCTGAAGTTCCTGTATTAATAGGAACTATCAAAGATTCAGCTTGAGCAATATTTCCAGTGCTAATTGAGAGAACTGTTGCTCCAATCAAAGCAATTGATGATTTTTTTAGCTCACTAGTAATACCCATAAAACTTATTCCTTGAAGGAGTTGGATGTTGACAGTGCGGATCTGTAGCGTAGGAATAATTGGAGTAGCGATCACACAAATTATTTAAGATATAAATTCAGTGCGATCGCTGCCATTCATTCAATCTTTGTAGCGCTTAGGTAGTTGATTAGCGCCAACTATTAACCCAATTGAAAATTCAATTGCATTCATATCCATTCCTTGATCAATCAGTTTTGCTGAGACGACGGTGACCCAACCTCACTAAACTAACTACGGCGATTCCTAATAGGGATAAAGTAGTAGAAGGTTCAGGAACCTCTTTAACAGGAGGTTCAGGAACCTCTTTAACGGCTGGTAGATCAGCCACGAACAATACATCATTGAAATCCCGATCCGAATTTTGATTAGGAGGTTGATCATTTCCTTTTGGTCCGTATAAATCTTCAAATCCAAGCACTACATATCCCTTGTATTCATAGGCGACTAGATGTTCGAGTCCATCGGGATTAGAGACTGGATCTGCACCGTAAACATATTGACCACCATTAAAGCCGTCCGCTATGATTGAGAAGTCAAATTGAGTGCCTTTTTTAAAGGTTCCTAGCTCTACATAGTCGCCAATATTGAGGACACCATCATTACTCGGTATTCGACAGTCAATATTGCGGCTGTGGCAAGAGACATTCTCGAAAATCAAACCCGATTGGGAATTAGAATCCTTAGTCGCACTGAAACCTAATTGGTTCTTAAAACCAGCACCTTCGTTGAGAAAGTAAATGTTGACATCATGATCGGCGGCTAAAAGTAATTTGGTCGGATCTAACTTGAATGCTGAGGGGTTTTTGATACCAACTCCTTCCTCTTGGACTAGTTTTTGAAACTCGTCGATAATGTCCTTAAACCCTGTTGTGTCGGTGTCAATACTTTTGATTTCATAGGCAGATACTGGTGCCGTTATCGAGAAAATACTTGTTAGTGCAGCAGTGGTAATTAGGCTAGTAAAGAGTTTAGTTTTCATGGCAATACTCCTGATAGAGAGAAGGAAATTAATTGCTTTTAGATCCAGCTAGTTGGTGTGTCACAAACATCTAATCTTTAGACCTAAACCCATTAAAAAGCCATTTTCCCAACAAAATCCCCCTGGAAGTATCAACTTTAAAAGTGGCTCACTGAATCAAACCATACAGAAGGTATCAAAAGCTATCAAAACGTATCAAAACGTATCAACGTATTGATTTAGTTCCTGAATTGATTCTCGATAGCATAGACTAATGTTAGGTGAAAGACTATACAACACTGTCTATGTCATGGGATGCGTTTCTACAAGAAGTCGCTGAGGTTCATAAGCTGTTTGAAGGGGATGAGAAAGAAGCGTTCTGCGTCCGGTTCGCTGAACGGAATCTCAGAAAGTCAGATGCACAGGTAGCAACTGGCTTAAACATCAGCGAAGTGACTCTACAACGGCGACTCGGAAAAGTTTATGGGATATTGGCAGCGAGTTGTCCTACTCTCAATACAGATAAGAAGGGAAAATTTAAGATATTACGAGATTGGCTAAAAAACGAATGCGATCGCTATCAAAAAACAGGACAGTTTCCTAATTCACCTACGACCTCTGATTTAGGAATGAGTAACAAGGCAATGCCTTCAGTACAGCTACAAGTGCAGAGCGATCGCACAACCCAAAACCAAGAGGATTTCTATGTAGAACGTCCCCCAATTGAATCACTCTGCTATGAGGCACTTTTTCAACCAGGTGCGCTGATCCGAATTAAAGCGCCTCGGCAAATGGGGAAGACAGAATTGATGGCAAAAATTCTGAATTATGCTGAACAGCATGGTTCCAAAAAAGTCTATTTGAACTTCCGACAGCCTGAAGAATCCGTTATCCAAGACCTGGATCAATTCTTGCGCTGGTTTTGTACAAATGTAACTCGCCAACTCCACCAATCCTTTCAAATTAATGACTATTGGGATGAAGAAATGAGCAGTAATGATAACTGCTCAGCTTATTTCCAGGAATATCTCTTAGAACAAATCGATTGTCCTTTAGTATTAGGCTTAGATACCGTAGACCGCCTCTTTCCCTATTTAGCAATGGCTCAAGACTTTTTGGGAATGCTGCGAGCATGGCATGAAGATGCCAAGATTCTCGATAATTGGAAAAAACTAAGATTAATCGTATCCCATTCTACAGAAGTTTATATTCCACTTGATATTAATCACTCACCGTTTAATGTTGGATTAACCATCCAGCTTTCCGAATTTACTCCGGTTCAGGTTGCTGAATTGGCTCAAAAGCACGGACATTCTTTAACGGAAGCGGAGGTAACACTCCTGATAAATCTAGTAGGAGGTCATCCGGGACTAATAGAGCAAGCACTCCTAGAACTCAAAAAGTTTAGTGATACTAACCTGGAACAATTGTTAAACGATGCGCCGACAGACGCTGGATTATATAGTAGCCATTTGAGAAAAATGTGGCAAGAGTTACAGGAAAATCCCGCGCTAGTTTCTGCACTTAAAAAAGTAGTAGAGGCAAGTCATACCGTGCAATTAGAATCAAAGCTAGCCTATCAGTTAGAAAGTTTAGGGTTAGTGACTCGGAAGGGAAATGATATTAAACCTCGCTGTGAATTGTATCGTCAATATTTTCGCTCTTGCCTAGCGGATATCGCATGAATAAAGAAGCCAACACGGGTTACAATTATTATGTTGGTGGAAGCCTACCACCTAATGCTTTGAGTTATGTAGTGCGAGAAGCGGATGACGAACTTTATGAAGCCTTGAAAGCTGGGGAATTTTGTTATGTATTAAACTCCCGACAAATGGGAAAATCTAGCTTACGAATACAAGCGATGCAAAAGCTAGAAGCTGAAGGAATTGCCTGTGCTGTTGTTGATTTAATGCGAATAGGTCGTCATGCTAATGAATCGCAATGGTATAAAGGAATTGCTCATCGATTAGCGAGTATTTTTCAGATATCAAATCACTTTAATTGGCGAGATTTGTGGAATAAACAGCATGATTTATCACCTGTGCAACGTTTCAGTGAGTTTATTGAAAAGGTTTTACTCAAAGTAATTTCTGAACGGATTATAATTTTCATTGAAGAAATCGATTTAACTCTCAGTTTAGGGTTTCCTACCGATGATTTTTTCGGTTTAATTCGTGCTTGCTACAATGAGCGTGAGATTAATCCAGAGTATAAGCGTCTCACATTTGCACTGTTCGGTGTGGCATCTCAATCAGATTTAATTCAAGATCAGAATAAGACACCGTTTAATTTTGGTAAAACGATTGAATTACGGGGTTTTAAATTTGCAGAAGCTCAAATTCTGGCTAAGGGTTTAGAGGGGAGAGTTAAGAATCCTCAACGAGTCCTCAAGCAGATATTATATTGGACTAATGGGCAACCTTTTCTGACGCAAAAGTTATGTAAACTCGTTTATCTAGCGACAGATATACAGCCTACCAATTCTATCAATAGATTATCCAGGTACGGATATTTTTTTGCCCTATTAGGAGCTAGTGAAGAGCAATTTGTCAATAGGTTTGTACAATCTCAAGTTCTTGAAAATTGGGAATCTAGTGATGATCCAGAGCATTTAAAGACTATTCGCGATCGCCTCCTCAAAAGTAAGCATGGTACTGAGTCATTATTAAAACTTTATCGTAAAATCTGGCAACGGGGCGAAGTAGAAGCTAGGGATAGTCCTGAAGAAATAGAATTGCGGCTATCAGGATTAGTGGTTAAGCATGATGGAACATTAAAAGTTTATAACCCTATCTATAAATCTGTCTTTAATTTGCATTGGGTGACGGCGCAGTTAAATCGTTTACACTCGGACTCTATCGTTATTCCCGCTTGGACTGTAATTACTACCAGTCTAGTTGTAACAGTTTTAGTGATGGGGGTGCGATCGCTTGGTTTATTACAGGTTTTAGAACTAACAGCTTTTGACCAATTCATGCAATGGAGAACTCAAGAAAAACCTGATGAACGGTTGTTGTTAGTTGAAGTAACCCAAAAGGATATTGATCAGTTAGGAGATATTTATCCCTTAAGCGATCTAATGGTTCTTCGACTGTTTAAAACTTTAGATGAGTATAAACCAGAAGTGATTGGTTTGGACATTTATCGAGATACAATACCGAACTCAAAATCAAAATATCGCCATGATTTAGTTCAATACTTACAGCATCATAAACATATTATTCCGATCTGCGTACATCCGTATGGCAACAATTCTGGTATTCATCCTCCGGCGGGAATTGCTGAAAATCAACTGGCTTTTGTTGATGTGGTTATCGACTCTTATAATAAAGTTCGTCGTCATCTTTTAGGCTTAACGCCGCCAGATAAATCACAATGTCCGGCGGAGTATTCACTCAGTTCTAAGCTGGCACTTCACTACTTAGCTGCCAAAGGCTATTCATGGGATTTTCCCAACCGCGACTCCTGGAAAATTGGCGCTGTTAAGTTTGAAGTACTGAAGGGAAAAACTGGTTTTTATCAACAGAAAAAGAGTCTTGCAGGTCATCAAATCTTACTGAATTACCGCTCTCATAAATCCGTGGAAAATATTGCTAACCGAGTTAGCCTGACACAAATTATGACTCATCAGATTAACCCCAATCTGATCAGGGGTCGAATTATTCTCATTGGAGTTACTGACCCTAATTTGGATAAAGATGAATTTAATACGCCTTACAATCAAGAAATACGCGGCTTGCTACTTCATGCTCATATGGTTAGCCAACTTGTGAGCGCTGTTGAGGATAAACGCCCTTTATTATGGTTCTTACCCTTGTGGGGTGATACGCTTTGGGTTGGGGTTTGGGCGTTGGCGATCGGGATACTAACTAGACGCTTTCAAGGACTACTATACCGAGGATTAGCCCTAGGAATTGTATTGATTGCTTTAAGTGGGATTTGTTTCATTCTGTTAGTAACAAAAGGTCTTTTGCTGCCGCTGATTCCGTCAGTATTGGCAGTAATAATGTCTGTCGCTATTCTAGCAAAAATTAGCTCATTTATAAACAAAGAATAAGGAGGACTATAAATGTTGATTTCCTTAAAATATGTTCTGATAATTTCAGTACTCGTGCTTGTGGATATTACGAATAACCTAATACCAGTACAGGCACAAATTAACCCAAACCTAGAAGTGGCTACCGACCCGCCCCAACCGCCAGATCGAGGGACTCCGGATGATCGGAAACCAGCAGGAACTCGTGGGGATTGTGAGGCAACTAGCCAACCATTTACGCCCTTATTGCCTATTACTGAATCTGGGTTTACTGGATTCACGATTACTGGATATCCTACCTTTTGGTTTTACGTTCCTTATAAAACCAGTAGTGTTAGTTCTGGTAAGTTCGTGTTAGAGGATGAACAGGGAAATCTAGTTTATCGGCTTCTATTCAAACTGCCTGAAACGCCTGGTTTTGTCAGTGTAACGCTTCCCAATACTGAACAAGCATTAGATCCTAATCATCAATATCGGTGGGTGTTTATGCTTTATTGTGAATCTCAACAATCCGCTAAACCCGATCCAATTTGGTATGAAGGAGTAGTGGAACGGATTGATAGTTCTGCTGTTGAAACTGAGTTACAAACAGCGTCTTTAGAGCAACGAGTTAACCTTTATATTAAGCATCAAATTTGGTATGATATTTCAATGGATTTAACGGAGATTCGCAACGTGCGTAATGATTGGGAAAAGCTGTTAAAAGCTATAGGTTTGGAACAGCTTGAACCAGAGCCAATAGTGGGGCCAGTTGAGCCAATTCAAAATTAACACCAATTTTCTTTATTTAGCGAGAAACTATTAGGCATTTTATGTAGTACTGTTCATGCCAATTAGCTATTCTCTATCTTCCCATCTCCTTCTACCACGGACTACCAATCATGGTAAAACCAGACCAATAATAAGGATGAGATAATTTCTTATTTCCCTGCGATACGAGTTCATCGGGTAACGGGATTTCACCTAAGTTTGGTATCCCTTGCAATTGCCCCCTTTCCAGATAAGTTTCCCCTCGTAACATCGCAATTTGGGCTTGCCGCAGTGCTTCAGCTTTAATGGTGACATTGGGTTGGTTTAATTGCCAATAAAATCCACTCATCAGCGCTAGTGTTGCTTCATCATTAACCTTCCACAAACTCGCTAAGGCTGATTTCACTCCAGCTTGCACCGCTAACCCAGCAAAACCTAATTCGGCTTGCTCATTTCCCAAGGCAGTCGTACAGGCAGAAAGGGTTAATAGTTCAATTTGAGGGGGTTGATACCAACCCATTTGCCGCAGTTTATCGAATGTGAGTTGAGTGTCCCAGAGTTGAATGTAAGAGTTGCTGGGGTTGCTATTGTTGAAATTAGCATGGGTAGCGAGATGAATAATTTCAAATGGCTTACGCCGACTCTCGGTTTGCAGATTATTGAGGGTGAATTGTTGGTTGAGGTATGATGTCCCTGACCATAATTGTTGAGTAATTAGATTCAACTCTAAGGGGACGGCAGGTAAGGGGTTAAGTTGTTGAAATTCAGAAGCTCCCATGCCTAAAACTTGGGCATTTTTTAAAGTTTGGTAGCGGCTATTCGTCAGGCTGAAACTAGGAATGGAACCGAGGCTATACTTTTCAATTAAAAATTGTTGACCATCATACAATGCCGCTAAGGGAATATGGCGTAATCCTCCATCCATACAGAAGATTAGGGTATCAATATTTAGTGCTTTTAGGTGAGATTCAATCGGGGCAATCAGCCATTTATAGAGTTGTTTAGAGGAGTTTTTATAACCATCGGTTTCTGATGGATTACTGAGATTTTCAACAAAGTCTGCTATTATTTGCTCGAGAATAGTCGGATTGGCTGATGGAATGATTTTGCGGATCAGTATATCTTCGGGACGCACTAATGTCAGTTCTAATCCTTCAGAGAGAGAGCGTGCATAAACCACAACAGCACTCTTTCCCGTTTGATTTTTGATGGTTTTTAGAGTTTCTCGGATAGTTTGGGATGTCACATTTTCATCTGTTAGGTTTTCACCAAAGTATTCCTCATATTCATCTTCAAAGAGTTGGTCAATTTCGGCAACAGGATCAGCGGGTTGGTTGAAGGGAAGGGGATTGTTAACGTTTAGAGATATACTGGGTTGGTGAGGAAAGTTCCAACTAATACTGTAATCTCCGGTTTCAGGGTTTTGGTTGATGATAGTTTGAGCGTCTAAAATATCTCCAACTAACGTCGCTAAAGATTCTATTGGGTTTTCGACGGGAATTACTGGGGGGTTAGGTTCTGGAACGGGGATGGGAGCGGGGGGAATGGGTAACGCTCCTAAGACTGATATAATTTGGATGCGATCGCTATCCTGTTTGTGAGTGAAATAGTAATCTCTGCTCGGTTCAATCGTTTGCCTGTTCTCCTCATCCCCTCTAGTAATTGCTCCCGCCGTGCCATTGGTTTGAGAATTACCGACAATAAAGGGAATCTCGCCGTCTCCTCCGTGATAGATAATAATCGTGCCACCGTCTTCACTTCCAGCAGTTGAGATGCTGGCATCTATGCCATTTTTGTCTGTGAATGAGTCCGTTGCTTGGAAATAGCTGGGGCTTGTAATATCAGCATTAATCGTAACATTTCCGCCCGTCCCATTATTAAAACTCTGTGCATCAATGTAGCTAACTTTAATATTGCCACGAGCATTGAGTGTAACATCGCCACCGTCGCCGTTGCGATTAGAAGAATCGAGAATACCTGTAGTAATTTGTCCGGTGTTACTAGTGAAAGTTATGCCTCCTGTTGAGGTGATATTACCTGTATAAATTTGTCCGTTTGTGCTGGTGAGAGTAGTACCTTTAGGTGAGATGATGTTGTTAATCAGGATGTCATTAATTGTTGTAATATTTACACGGTCAGAGTCACTTTCGATATCGCCTTGGACTTCTAAGCTGTTTAGCGGAGTTGAGCGACCAATGATATCGTTCAATTGAACAATTCCTGTATCAGGGTTGAGAGTCAGTTTATAATTCCCATTAATTGTACTGTCAAAAATAATGTCACCGTTCCCTTCAATGGCAACAGATACATCCCCAACTAAAAGTACTGAACCATCAAAACTAATCCTATTTTGGTTAGTTTCAATCTTGCCACCGACTGTAATATTATTAGTATCGTTATTACCAGCAGTCAGTTTAATCTCACCTCCCTGGTTATCTTGAGAAACTGCACTAATTCTATTGGTAGTAATGCTGCCATTCATAGCATTAAGGGTGATATCACCTCCAGTACCCTTACCAGCAGCCGTAATGAGTGCGCCTGCGCTAGTATCAATGTCACCTTCAGTACTAGTAATACTGATATCCCCACTATTTCCATTGAAACCAATCAAAAAGGTAGTGACTCTACCTGTAGTAACATTAGTGCGAGCTTTAAGAGTAATATCTCCACCATTTTCACCCCCCGCAGCACTAATAGTTCCGCCAGTAGTCTCAATAGCACCGTTATTAGTATTAAGGTGGATATTTCCGCCGTCGAGACTTCCATTAGAGTTGAGTCTATTTGTAGTAATACCATTGGGAGCATCAAGCATAATTGCTCCCCCATTTCTATTAGTAGAAGAAGAGTTTAGATCTCCAGCATCAGTATCAATGCTGCCCCTAGTACTTTTTAGAGTAATGTTTCCTCCATTACCAGATGTAGAATTCGATGAAATATCGTCAGTGAAGATATCGCCTTGAGCTGTAAGGGTAACGGCACCACCATTTCCATTAGTAGAAGAAGAGTTTAGAGTTCCAGCAGCAGTATTAATGCTTCCATTTACACTTCTAATAGTGATATCTCCACCCTTTAAAGTCCCAGAAGCGACTATACTACCAGTTGTAATATTTTTCCTAGCAGACAGAGTAACATTTCCAGCGTTGAAAGCACTATTAGCAGTATTTATAACAGCTCCACTGGCATTAATATTTCCCTCTTCACTGATCAAACTAATATTACCGCTATTGCCTTGGGATTCTAGTCCTACAATCCCCCCGGAGAAAGCCTCTATACAAAATGCCGTCATTGTACAATTGATTGATATATCTTTTTTAGCCTTGAAAGTAATATCTCTACCATTGTGAGGAGAGAAAGACCTTATATTTTCCCCAGTGATGGTAATGCTACCACCTGCATTGAGACTAATTTCACCACCAGAACGAGAATCATTGGAGGCAGTTATAGATGAAAGCCTACCTGTGGAAATGTTACCTCCTGCATCCAATTTAATGAAACCAGCCTCAACACCCACGTTGTCTGTTGTAATCCCTATTGTCTCAATGTTGCCTGTAGCGTTTAAGATTACAATAGTGCCGTTACCATCCTGTGTGCTAGAACGATTAAGATCGCCGATCTTAATACTTCCTGGAGGTAATGACGATGGATTTCCTGGGAGTTCAAAATCCGTTCCCCCTACCGATGTCGGTGTAGGAACATTATCAGAATAGATTAAAGAATTCAATCCAGCTCTTAAAATCAGTGCTGGGCTATTTCTTAAAATATCCACATCTGGATCGTTAGGATTAGGTGCTAATCCTGTATCTTTTCCTGTAATTCTAATATCTTCTCCAATAATACTCCCTGTTGCTTCTACCTTCAGGGATACCCCGGTATAATCCCCAAATACAACATCCCCATTAGCACTAATAATCGGGTCATACAAACTGATAAAATTACCAGGTTCCCCCGATAAATTCAGCATTGCCAGACTGCCCCCACTGGCAAAATGAGCATCCCCCGAAATAATCCCATTACTCACTAAACTAAGATTCCCCCCACTCACAAACGGTGTTTGAGAAACATGATTCAGCGCTAAAATATCAATACCCCGATTCCCCTGAATATACAAATTTCCCCCAGCTTGAGCCACAAACGGATTCGCTACACTATCACGCACCAAAACTGTATTCCGCGCCAATAAATTCAAATCCCCTCTAGTTTGTAACCGACTCTCCACTAAAATCAAATTATTAGCCGCCGATAACGTAGCCGTTTGAGCCGTCACATTTTTAGCAACAACATCCCTATTCCCTACACCGAAATCAGAACCCACCAATTGCACATTTCCATCGGAATTAACCCTCAATCCTGTCTCCACATTCCCGCCCTGTCCCGTTAGCAAACCTGCCAAATCTAGAGGTGTAATTGGCAATAGCAACCCATCCTGATTCCTCGGTAATTCAATCTCCAAACTCAACAAAGAACCCGTTTGACTTACCCTCACTAAACATTGCCCCGGTACAGCAGAAATCGTAATCTCTCCTCCCGATGCGGATACTTGCCCAGTACTAACAACAGTCCCACTCAATAAGGTTAAATTATCCCCTCGACCAACCCTCAAATTACCCGCATTAATAATACTTCCCCCTGGCGACAAATCAAAGGCAAAACGATTCGGCGTTCCCACCAAATTCAGATAATCATTCGACCCAAACCCATTAAACCAATTCTTATCACCAAACCCAATTCCTGTAGCCGTCGTCGCCGTAAAATCAGCAGTTACATTTAGCCGCGCATTCGCCCCAAAAACTATCCCCGCCGGATTCATCAAAAATAAATTAGAATTACCCCCTGTTACCTGAATCAACCCATTAATAATAGAGGCATCGCCCCCAACCACCCGTCCCAAAATATTCTGAATTTGAGGATTGGATAAAAAATTAGCAATTTGCCCTTCAGAAAGCCCAAATTCTTCAAAACTATGGAACAAATTCGCCCGATCACTTGACAAACTGCCGCCATTAATATCAAAACGATTCCCATGCTTAGTCACAACCGTACCCGTCCCATCGGCTGCGGGTATAATCGGTTGTGCTTGCAGTGGCGTTGAAGTGAGAGTTGCCACCAAGCCCAAGATGGGTAAGAATACACTAACCTGAGAAAACCTGCCAGAGGAGGCGATCGCCCACACACTCCCCTTGCTTTCACTCATCCTCAGCATGGCACACCCTCTCCAAAAAAGAGTATTTCTACTTACTTAAATTAACCCACAGCCAACCCTGAAACAGACAGACTTAGTACAAAATTTCATAAGTTGATCGTTTAAATGCATAACAGCTTAGCTTATGCTAAACAAACATTTCTAACAATCGCTGGCTTGAGATACTGAAAACTGGTTCATGAGAGTTGCCATAATTTGGCTATCATCTTGGGTTCGTCTAGATTGTAGAGCAGCTTCTAGGGTAGCGATCGCTAGTCCCGGTAACACGTTAGACGTAGTAATGCGTTGACTCCCAAGTTCTAGAATTTGGAATGCCAAAATTCGCGAAGTTTCCACATCAATAACCCAATATTCTCGGACTCCCAGTTCTTCGTAAAGTAGTCGTTTGACACCGAGATCGTCATTGAGGGAAGTAGCAGCAACTTCAATGACTAAATCCGGTGTAGGGTAGGTGTCGAGATCGACGATCTCATTTCCCTGCGGCACTAAGAGTGCTTTATCATTAACATAGTAAGACACATCAGGTTGAGCTTCTTGACAACCCGTTTTGCGATAACTGGCGTTGATTAAGCCCCGTACTTGAATGCCTTTAACCATACAAAAGAGTCCGATCGCCAGCATTAAGAGGGTATTATCTATTGCATGGTCTGGCCCAACTCCCATAGCCTCTATGCGCATTTGCTGGTTGTAATAGTAGCAGATCGCCTTTTCATAGATAGGATTATCAGTAATAGTGGCGAATTCTAACCAGGTAGTCCTTACCCAGGTATTGACTGGGGGAGGAGTTGTTGTGGGTGAGTGGGTTTTGGCAAGAGTCATAGCTGCGATCGCTACAGTGGTAAATAGATGTCGCGGTAAAGCATTCTATGTGAAAACCCCGGCACTCGTATCCTGAACGCCGGGGAAGTTTTTGAACGCCGATCCTGTTTTTTTTATTTCCAGTTTCCGCAGAATCAATCTGATGCTGTGAGGTTTTTCCACTAAACTACCTCCCCAGACTTAGGGACTTTCCCAAAATCAACTATCCCTTAGGACTTACCCATTGTGCCCCCCGACTCCCCATCCTGTGGGGATAAATTCCTTGTTCCCCCCAGATTTGGGGGGTTAGGGGGGCGTTTGCGTAAGTCCTATCCCTTAAAAGGAGAGGGCAGGATTTGAACCTGCGTCTCGCTAGCTTTGTCCTACGGATATTGAGACAGGAGACGAGTTTTCAACAATGAACTTGGAGCAATAGCTTGAACTTGATTATGAGATTGACGCGCAAGGCGGCTTTACCAATTTGCCTACCCCCAGATAGACTGGGGGACAGGAGTCGAACCTGCAAACACCCTGATCGCTAAAAATGAACTTGTACTCCAAATTTATTGTAGCTTAATTAGCAAACAAATAGCCAAAAATTGCACTAGCAACTTGCCGCTGCTGCACTTCCCTACCATTAGCCTCTTCTCTGGCTTGAATCACCGCTTTTTGCAGCATATCCACTCTACGCAACAGGAGATTTACACGATCTTGAGGTAGCGCCCCTGAGAACTCAATTAAACTCCAGGTTCCTTCTACAACATCTTTGGAAACTTCTTTAATTTGAGCAGGGTGATGTTCTGTTGCTTCATAGGCAACCACAAAGTCAGTAATTTTCTTGGTTTTCACCGTTTCTTTGGGACTGGTAACGTAACATCCTCGGTTAGGATCGTGCTGCCAGTCTTTATCAATGGTAAGCACGGGTAGTGAAGTAATGAAAGTCTTCACATCCTGAAGTTGCTTTTCCAAAAATAATAGATAGGAGACGGGGACATCTGCAATAATCGTCTGACCATCTACTATTACCGATGCTTTAGCCTCTGTATTCGCGTAATCCTGAGTGGCGGCTAAGTCTAAGAATTCAGAACAAGATTGCACAAACTTTTCGATCAAGTCCTCAGCCTTGAGCGTCAATTTCTGCGACTCAGGTGGATATACATATCCATCCTCTTCCCTAGGTTGATAAGTTCTGCTCAAGCCTTGAAACAAGGCAGTTTTCTGACTCAGCTGAGCTACCTCGGTTTTCCCCTTACTAGCATTTGCTTTAACAGACTGCAATACAGCAATTAATTGATTGAGCTTCATGGTACTACCAAAAATATAATACAGGAGTTTGAGCGAACTTAACTCCTTTCAATATGGGGGCTTTGTTGTACTATTCCCAGAGTAACAAAACCAAGTCAAACTCAACGATACACGCTCTGGATCAAAGCCACACTGCGCGGTTTTGGGATCTCGTCACCCAAATTCAGCTTACGGTTACGCTCCAATAGTACCTTAATTTGTCGATCTGGTTTGCCATCCAAGATAAGATAACGTAATTTTTGATTTTTTTCTAAGGCAGCTCTCAGCGCAGCTTTCCCCAGTTCACCAATACCATTACGGCAAAGATTTAACTCTAATAAGGTTTGGTTGCTGAGGAGAAAATTGGCGATCGCCCTGGCACCGATATCTCCAATCTGATTAGGCTGAGCCGCTAATACTCTTGTCGAAGGACTGTAACCGATATCCAGATTACTGATAGTGGGATGGGTTGCTAGCGCTGCCAACAGCTGATTACACCCCTCTACCCCAATCCCATTGCTAGCCAATCCTAACTCCATCAGTGTTTGATTCTGTCCCAATCCACCTGCTAAAACTTTAACACCTACATCCCCTAGATGATTGACATTGACAAATAAACCTGTGACTGTGAGATTATAGCGCAACAAATTAGCTAGTAAAGGGGCACGCTCGGACTGAATTTGATTGCCGCCTAAGTATAGCTGTTCTACAGTACGGTTGGTGTGAGTTAAAACCTCTAAAATGGCGGCTAATCCCTCATCCCCTATGTGGGTATTGACCAGATCCAGCGTGCGGATACTCTGGTTATGGCGTAACATTTCAGCGAGATGATAGGCACCGCCTACACCAATAGGATTCCGCTTTAACCACAGTCCCTTAACAGATTGATTATAGGTTAATGCTTCAGCAAGTGCCGCAATACCTGTTTCTGAAATGGCGTTACAACCTAAATAGACAATCTCTAGGTAGTTGTTACGTTGAATCAACCGCGCTACATCTTCAGCACCTAAATTCCCAATGCCATTCGTACCGAGTAATAAGCTGGCGATCGCAGAATTACTAGCTAATGCCTCAGTCACTAAATGGCATCCCGTCACGCCTAAACCTTGCTTGCACAAATCCAGTCTACCATCCGGCATGACTGTGCCACGGGGGAAGACGGTTTTTTCAGTTATCTCTTGATTGGTTTGGAGATAATCAATTAAGGACTTGAGATCGATTAAAACCTCTGAGGTAGACTGAATTGGATTAGGTAGGGGACAGTGCAGAGCTGAATTTGCCATTATTTGCTACCAGGGATAAGGGGCATAATCTTTCAGAAAATGACCATAGAGGGGAGGCTCGGATTTTTCAATACCTTGCACAATCGGATCGTAAATTCTCGCCATGCCATCGATCGCATCTAAGGGTGTATAGAAATCTTGCTGTGCTTGCACCCGCATCTTTTTAGGATAAGGATTTTCATTGGTAATCCACCCCGTATCTACACTATTCATAAAGATATAGTCTTGAGCATAATCAGCCGCAGAGGTGCGCGTCATCATATTTAAGGCAGCTTTGGCCATATTGGTATGGGGATGGTAGACTGTTTTGCTTTCCCGGTTGAATT
Source organism: Cyanobacteria bacterium UBA8803 (assembly GCA_003505715.1). Classification (GTDB taxonomy): domain Bacteria; phylum Cyanobacteriota; class Cyanobacteriia; order Cyanobacteriales; family Coleofasciculaceae; genus UBA8803. The sequence goes on from DNXU01000486.1 coordinate 26,005, forward strand.
GTCCCTCCATTGCCGACACGTTGATGATAAAGCGTTTAGCAAAGGGCGATCGCTTAAGTAAGGGTTTAAGTTTACTGTTGAAAATGAAAGGGGCGATCGCATTAACTAACTGTACTTCCAGTAACTCAATAGTATTAACCTCATCCAGTTTGAGCAACCAGCTATTCTGGGGACGCAGATCCAGTTGTTGTCCATCAGCATCGAAGTGATGGAGGGGGAAGTAATCGCTAGTTACAGCAGGCAGATTGCCTTGATAGTTTGGTTTAGTTTCGAGTAAAACAGACTGGTGTTGAGGCAATCGGGCTGTAGCTGTATTGCCATTACTTAAAATTAACCCTTGTGCCTTATCTGGTAATATTTGTGATGCTTCCTGTTCTTGCTGTAAGAGATGCTGATAAAATGCCAAGGGACGCTTGATAGTTTGAGCAGCATTGTTGATGATGATATCCAGTGCTGATTCAGTATCCACTAAATCCTGCACGAATGTCTCCACGGCTGGGATATTTCTCAGATCGAGTCCGTGAATTTGGAGGCGATCGCACCACTGCTCAAAATCCGGTTCTCGGCTATAGCGATAGGCACAGTCATGGGGAAACCTGGTAATGAGAATCACCCGCGCCCCATCCCGCAATAGCCGCAATCCCATCTGATAGCCAATCTTGATCCGTCCGCCTGTCAATAAGGCAATCCGCCCAACTAAATTGGTGCGTTGTTGCCTTTTTTGATAGTTAAATTCAGCACATTCAGGACAAAGTGAATGATAAAAAAAATGAAGTTGGGTATAGGGGGTTTTGCAGATGTAGCAGAGGATTGGTTTATGCAGCTGCTGCGGGTTGATGCTTGATGCTGGCAACGCTGCCACTGGTTGTTGCTGGTGCTGATATTGCACCATGGCAGTTGAGCCTTTCAGTTGGCGATCTTCAACCTGTCGCTGTTGTTGTTTAGTTTGGCGCAAACTTTTGCGGCCCTCTTTATAAATTTTGGCGATCAAGCTTTTGAAGCGATCGTGTTCGCTGATCATCGCAGGATCTTCCGAAATTTTTTGCAGAACATTGAGGCAGGTTTCTAATTGTTCCGGTGGAATATCCATCTTTACCATCCGGGAGCAGAGATTGAACAGAAAAACCCCTGACGGGGTGGGGACTAAGAGGACTTGAACCTCTAACCTCTTCCCTGAGAAGGAAGCACTCTTCCCTTGAGCTATAGCCCCCAAATAGGTGGGACTGAGGGAGACTTGAACTCCCAACCTTTGCAATGCCGTTGCAGCGCTCTTCCACTTGAGCTACCAATCCCAAATAGGGGAAATTCATTTATAATACATTATGTAGTATACACGTTATGGATGTCAAGGGCTATTTGAGAGGTAAGCGATCGCCCAACTGATACCAAATCCGGCTCGAAAACCCCTCTTATCTTCTTCCTCTTCTTCTTCGTGTCCACTGAGTTAATCGCCACCCAGAATCAGATTAGTCATATTTTGGATAAGGGCAAACTCACACAAGACGATCGCGACTACCTAAAAGTACTTGGTACTCTCGTCTATGATTATGAAGACAAAAATGAGCCGATGCCTACTCTCAAGGGTGTGGAACTACTCAAAGCCTTGCTAGAAGAATCCAATCTTCACCCCAAAGATTTAGTTCCTATCTTCTCCAGTGAGTCTATCGTTGTAGATATACTCAACGAACAACGCGAAGTTACAATCAATCAACTTAAAGCACTAGCTGCTTTTTTTCACATCTCGCCTAATGCCTTTTTTGAATAAAGCCTTAAAATAAGTGCGATCGCAACCAGAAGGGTTTGAAAGGGAATTTGTAATATTAGGAGATCGATCCCACTCCTCAGCAGCTGCCTCCTGCCTTCTCGCACTAGCCTAACTCAACAATTACTGGAGCATGATCGCTAGGTTGGGCAAGTTTTCTCGGTTCTACGTCAATCCGGCAACTCTTTGCTCGCTCATACAGGTTGGCACTGAGATATTGATGATCGATCCGCCAACCTCTATTCCGGCTGAAACCACCCTGACGATAATCCCACCAACTAAAATGACCGCCTTCTGAGGTAAATTTTCTAAAAGCATCTGCCAACCCTATTCCTAAAACATCCTGTAAGGCTTGGCGTTCGGCAGGTGATGCCATGATGTGATTGTTTTTCTGATTGGGGTTATAGATATCTCGATCTTCTAGGGCAATGTTAAAGTCCCCGCAGACACAGAGATTATGGGGCGGTTTGGCTAAGAGCGATCGCAAATAATCTTTGAGTACCTCCAGCCAGCGCAGCTTGTACTCATACTTATCACTGCCTACTTCAGCACCATTAGGCACGTAGAGATTCACAACGCGAATATCCTCAACAACCCCCATCATCACCCGCTTTTGTTCGTCAAAATCCCCAACTCGTTCAGCGTCCACAACAGGAGCAAAGCCAGTACTTACCTCTAGTAGAGGTTTGAGGCTCAAGATGGCAACACCGTTATAGGATTTCTGGCCAGAAATATACAGATGATACCCCAAGCTTTCAAAGGGTGATCGCGGAAATTCCCCATCAACCACTTTAGTTTCTTGCAGGCACAGCACATCTACAGGATTATCCTGTAACCAATTCACCACCTGCTCTTGGCGGATGCGAATCGAGTTAACATTCCAAGTTGCAATTTTCATGATGGTTCATTGTTGGTTGTTTGTTGTTGTTGGTTGTTTGTAGTTTGTTGTTTAAGGACTTACGCAGAGCCTTTATTAGTAGGGTGTTTTATGTGGTAGCTAACGCACCATGACCACTATATATGGCGTTTACCCTGAGCATAGCCTAAGGGAGCATAGCCTAAGGGAGCATAGCCGAAGGGTAGATGCGTAAGTCCTTAAAAAACCAAAAACCAAAAACCAACAACAAACAACCAACAACAAAAAACCAACAACAAAAAACCAACAACCAACAACCAACAACCAACAACAAACAACCAATTAGCAACTTACATCTTGCAACTCAAATCCCCAGCTTTTTGGGTAAAGCGGAGGTTTTCGCCGTAGTCTACCGGACAGTCTATAACTGTGGGCACATCTTGAGCGAGGGCTTCTTTGAGGGTGGGAATTAAATCAGCTACAGAGGTGACTCGGTAGCCTTTCAATCCCATACTTTCCGCCAATTTGACAAAATCTGGATTGCCGAAGTGGACAAATGCTGATTCGCCAAATTGATTGTGTTGCTTCCACTCAATTAAGCCATAGCCGCCGTCGTTGAAAATTAACGTTACGAAGGGAGTACCTACTCGCAGTGCTGTTTCTAGTTCTTGGCAGTTCATCATGAAGCCACCATCTCCAGTCACGGCGACAATGTTGCGATCGGGGTAAACTAGTTTAGCGGCAATTGCTCCTGGTAGGGCGATACCCATAGCGGCGAAGCCATTGGAAATGAGGCAGGTATTGGGGCGATCGCAGTGGTAGTGACGGGCCATCCACATTTTATGGGCACCCACATCAGAAATAACAATATCTTCAGGCCCCATGACTTGCCGCAGGTCGTAGATTAGTTTTTGTGGCTTGATCGGGAAACCTTCATCGTTGGCGTACTGTTCATAGTCGGCGCGAATGTCTGTCCGTAATTCGGCAGAAGACGGTGTTGCTTTGCCCTCGCGATCCGCCTGTTTCATAATTTCGTTCAGGGAATCAGAAATATCCCCAACTACTTCCACCAAAGGAATGTAACTGCTGTCAATTTCGGCAGGGCTGGCACCAATATGAATAATGGGAATCTTACCCTCAGGATTCCACTTTTTCGGGGAATATTCAATCAGGTCATAGCCGACAGCAATAATCAGATCGGCTTGATCGAAGGCACAGCTGACATGGTCCCGCTGTTGCAAGCCTACAGTCCACAAGGCGAGAGGGTGAGTGTAGGGAATGACCCCTTTACCCATAAAACTATTGACCACTGGAATATTCATCCGCGTGGCAAATTCCGTCAGCGCTTCGCCAGCATGGGCGCGAATTGCGCCATTACCGACGATGATGAGGGGATTTTTGGCCTTAGAGATGGCAACGGCAGCTTTACCTATACTCCGGAACGAGGCATAAACTTTTTCACGGGCATCTTTCGTCAGCGGTTCGCCGACGACAGACATCGCGGCAATGTTTTCTGGCAGATCGATATGAACTGCTCCCGGTTTTTCGCTCTGCCCAATTTTAAATGCCCTGCGCACAAGTTCTGGTGTAATACTAGGGCGAACGATTTGGGCGTTCCACTTAGTTACGGGAGCAAACATTGCCACCAAATCTAAATACTGGTGAGATTCAATGTGCATCCGATCGGTGCCCACCTGACCCGTAATGGCAACTAAGGGCGCTCCATCCAGATTGGCATCAGCAACACCCGTCATCAAGTTAGTTGCGCCCGGACCTAAGGTAGAAAGACAAACTCCCGCTTTCCCCGTCAGGCGTCCGTAAACGTCTGCCATAAAGGCAGCACCTTGCTCGTGTCGAGTAGTAATGAATTTAATGGAAGAGGTTTTGAGCGCTTCCAAAACGTGTAAGTTCTCTTCCCCAGGCAGTCCAAAAACGTACTCGACACCTTCGTTTTCCAGACAACGTACTAACAGTTCCGCTGTGTTCATTTCGCCCATCTTCTTTCCCCCTCAAGCATCTGTTTGTTATTTGCTGACCTTTGAGCTAATATGGGTCGTTTGTTATTATTCTTGCCATTCCTTGCTCCTAAGAAGTTTAGACAAAGAGGCTAAAGCAAGGGTTTGCTGCGTGCCTCCCCTGGAAAGACTAAAATCTTTTGGCTAAAGTAATGGTTCTTTTAACTTAGCCTTTACTTTAGTCCTAAGTCTAGAATTCTTAATTATTTCACCCAAACGGTTTTGATGTTGACGAATTCATGGATACCCTGAATACCCAATTCTCGCCCATACCCAGAACGTTTAATTCCGCCAAAAGGTAGACGCGGATCGGATTT
>DNXU01000486.1:31037-44678 GCA_003505715.1 Cyanobacteria bacterium UBA8803
AGGCACTGGCTCCCAAACCAAAGGAGGTCGAATTAGCTTTGGCGATCGCTGCATCAATATCCGGCACCCGGAACAGTAGGGCCACTGGGCCAAAGAATTCTTCGTTATCTGCCGGAGTTCCCGGCGGCAAGTGGCTCAAGATCGTGGGTGGATAGAAGTTACCGGGGTGATCGGATAGGGGTTTGCCGCCCGTAAGGACTTTCGCTCCTTGTTCGATGCAAGCTTGCACGAGCTGATCTAAGTCTTGGAGAATGCCAGGAGTGGCTAGTGGCCCTACGTCAGTATTCTCATCCATCGGATCACCGATTTTCAAAGCTTGAAACTTCTCAACAAAGCGGCGCTCAAACTCATCGGCAATGGCATCGACGACAATGAAGCGTTTCGCGGCAATACAAGATTGACCGTTATTAAGCATCCGGGCAGTAACCCCTGTAGCAACTGCTGCTTCTATATCGGCACTATCCAGGACAATAAAAGGATCGCTACCCCCTAGTTCCAAAACCGTTTTTTTAATTTCATACCCTGCCGTTGCTGCTAAACTGGCTCCAGCCGCTTCGCTACCTGTTAAGGTAGCCGCTTTGACTCGCGGATCGCTCACAATGGATTTAACTTGGTCAGCGCCAACGAGTAAGGTTTGAAAAACTCCTTCTGGAAATCCAGCTTCATTGAGGATTTCTGCGATCGCCAAAGCGCATTGCGGCACATTAGAGGCATGTTTCAATAGACCGACATTACCAGCCATCAGCGCTGGTGCGGCAAAGCGAAATACCTGCCAGAATGGGAAGTTCCAGGGCATAACTGCCAGAATAATCCCCAGAGGCTGGTAACGGATAAAACTTTTGCTGGCATCGGTGGAGACAGGTACATCCGCCAGAAACTCAGCCGCCTGTTCGGCATAGTAGCGGCACACCCAGGCACATTTTTCAGCTTCGGCGATCGCACTTTTGATGGGTTTCCCCATTTCCAGCGTCATGATCTTGCCGAAACGTACCTTATCCCGCTCTAAAATATCAGCCGCAGCATTTAACCATGTCCCTCGTTGCGCGAACGAGGTATTACGGTATTGCTCAAATGCCTGTTGCGCCAGTGCTAGCTTTGCTGCAATCGACTCGCTACTGAGTGGTTCAAATGTTTTCAGCGTTTCCCCAGTGGCTGGATTAATTGTTGCGATCGCCATAGCCTCCCTCTTTAACCCCCAATTTATCCGGGGCTAGCAGTGCTATTACTCAGTCTACTGCTACTGTTCTCCTTAAAGGGTAGATACTATAGATTGCTTTACACATTGGGTGCAAAAGGGAATTTTACTGTATATTACTTGACAGTTGAGGTAAAAAATATTTTTGTATTTGTTAACTTATTTTAAGTTTCAGCAGCTAGCCATGACGAGGAGTATATTTTTGACTGCAATTGAAGACAGCTCAGCAGAGTTAACTGATCAGGATTTACAGGGCACGGTTATATCGTTCTTCTACCCTCACCCCAAGGACCCCCTCTATTGTTGAAATCTCCAACAATGAAGCCGTCTCCTGAAATTGTTTTGAGATACTCCAGTAATAACGATTTCCTCCCGACAGCGGATATGAGGGGTTGAGATGTACTACTAATATAGTACAAAATCACGACCTGAACTTCAGCAAAACTATGAAACCGCAGAGAGACAGAGATTTCGCCGTTCAGTGACTTATGGTTTTGTTAGAAATCAAGGCATTCAGATTTTAGAAATTAGTGATGGAGAACTAAGGTGTTTTCTTGAAGTGATTTAGCTAAAGGGTTTAAAATATTTTCAGCAATCCAAACAATAACAGGCACGCAAACAGCATCACCAAAGCCAGTCAAAGCTTGATTGACTTGAGATGGAATCGGATAATCATCCGGAACACCTTGCAATCTTGCATATTCACGAGGTGTCATCAGTCGCATTTTTATAGTTCCTTGCCCAGCTCTAACTAGCATTTGCCGACTGCTACCACCTTTAGCAGTTCTTAGACAACCTGCAAGACCATCTTTCCTAAGTTCTGCTCTTTGCCTACCTTCGCGAACCCGCCTATACATTGGGCAGTAAGAGTAAAGCAGTACATCCTGTAACCCTTTAACATAAGCGAGATTAACAGATGACATCATATTCAAATGACGTTTTACCTCATCCTCATGCCACCAGCGATCATCGTTGTCCGGGATGTTTTCTACAACAAGACTTAAGTCAAATTCTATTTTGTCAGGTAGTGATGGAATTTCCCAAAAATGCCAGTGTAGATCAAGATTAGCGACAACTACCTTTTCTAAGGCTTTTGTTTTAAGTGAGGAAGAACGTTTTGAAAAAATGAAGATATCCTGATTCAGATTGGGTGCTTGTACCCCAACCACAAATATTCTTAGTCTGCTTTGGGGCACAAAATGAGATGCATCAATTGCAAAGACATCACAGGCATAACCTAGACGATTCAGTTCTTGAATTGTAATTCGGAAATCCTGTCCATGATTTGATGTGAGCCAACCAACTACATTTTCAAGCATCACAAGCTTAGGCTTATTGACTTGACGGTCAAGAATTTGGGTGAAGCCCCAAAAAGCACTGGAGTGTTGACCACTAATACCTCCTAAATTGCCTGCTAAAGATAAATCAATACAAGGAAATGACGCTGTTGCAAGTAGAGTGTTAGGGATATCAGCAGGACAAATAGAAAAAATATCCTGAACTTTGTAATGTTCGCTTGCATCCTTAAAGTGAGCAGAGTACATCTCGAACTTACTATATGACCAGTCATTCGAGAAGACAACTTTCCACCCTGCTTGCTCTAGCCCTAATCTAACTAAACCAATTCCTGCAAAGTACTCTGCATAGGTCAATTTACCATAGGGATTAATCCACTCATTTACATTAGCTAAAACCTTGTTTTTCACCATAAAACTACATGTTACTTCGCAAAACTCTAAAGGGCTGATTGCTACTTTCCCATAAGCGAACAGACAAGTATATCTGCGTCTTATAAAAATACGTTTCCTCATAAGCAAGCCGTAAATTGCGTTCAAGGCTATTTGGCTCAACATCGGATGCTCTGGCGGAACCAATTGCCCTACGTAAACCAAGAGACAATATTTCCACTAGGTCATGCCCACAACACACTTGCCAAGGATCGTGACTATCATTTCTTTGGATTGTTAGTCGTTGTTGTAAATCTTCACTTTTCAACATAAAAGCTTGAGATTTATTTTTCACTTCTTGGATAAGTTTTGCTTCATCAATTTGCAGTGTTTGATCGTCAATAAATCTGCTGAATACGATTCCATCAAAGGTCAAGTTTAGTGCCTCAAGTTGAGAAATCCAAAGAAGATATGCAATAGGTATTCCGGCTTCAAGTAATGCTGTTCTAACATCTCGACCAAACCTGGCAATTTTTTCCTCTGAACCGCACTCAGCAATCACTTTATCAAGAGCAGGGGAGTTAAGCAACATCGTTTCTAGGTCATGAGTATCTGTACGAAGCAGGTTAGGGCTACTATGCGAAGAAACTTCGAGATGATCAAAATCTGCATCAACAATAGCTAAGACTCCTTGAAAATCGGAATTTTCCAAGATGTTTAAAACTGCAACAATCCTCAATTTGCTAGATGGTTTGCCTGAAATACTAATTAATTTGCACACCAACTTGTCAACAAAGCGCTCATAGAAAGTTTTGTCTGAGCTACCCTCAACTAAGAGAAATGTACCAGAGAAGGTACTACGTTGCAGCCGAATTGCGTTAGCATCGCGGTCAACTGAAAGGTATTCCCTCATTTTTTTGATCCCTTCAGTTCTACAGTCAGATCCCAACGATCTTGGATGATATCAGGAGAATGAGTAGCCATCAAAACATCTAAATCTGCGAGTTTGGTAATTTCTTGCAAGTCCTTTAAAAATTGAGCTTGCCACCCTACATGAAGTGATAGTTCAGGTTCATCAATTAATACTAGAGAATTAGGTTTAACCTTAAACAGTAATTCATACAAGAGAACCAACTCATGTTGTTCACCAGATGACAAGTCAGTTGGAGAAAGACTCTCTCGATTTGAGGAAGGGGGACGATAAATTGTCTTAAAAACAAATCCCTTCTCCTTGTTAAAACTCATCTCCTTGTAGGAATAAGAAAATTTATTATTAACAATTCTCCTTAAAAGCTCAATTTTGCTGGCAATTTCATTAAAGACACTAAGTTTCCTCTCTACATCTTTAACATACACTGACAAAATATTCTTAGTGCTTTCATCTATAAACTGCGGTTGAATTTGAAAATCTGAATTTTCGTCCTTATCTAATAAACCTACTTCTATCAGGCGAGAACGGGTTTGTTCAAGTTCATTTAGTTGATGACGAAGTTGTTCATCAGTTACCTCAGAAGATGGTTGCTGTTGTACTACCCTTACAGGAAATGTCCGATCAAGAGACTGAGAGGTAGTACCGTACTCAGAAAGTTTAGATTGAATGAGTTTGGCAATCTCTTCAGAGTAAGCAGATACCGTTGGTAACATTGAAGGTGTTCCAGAGTACAATCTTGAAGAACGACTGGGAACAACGTTTAATAGCCGTTGAGATTCGATTAAACGAACATGAATATCGTTCTTCAAGTTTTCTAGCCACTCAGGTTCTTCCCGTAATTTCGCTTTCGAGGGGAGAACATCCTCAAATCGATCGATAACATCATTTAGCGAAAGTGTTTCACCTGTGGAAATATATCGCCACATTTTAGATCCTACTCGGCGAATTTCAGGTATTATATCATCTAAGATTTCGACGGGAAAATCAAGATCTGGAGGACTCTTAGTTGCTCTTAAAGAGAAAGAAACTTTCTCATGCCCTACTTCATAAAAATTAAAGCTTATATGTTCTTTTTTCTTTGCTTTTTCTGGAGTTTCGGAGGTCTTAAAGACCTCAACACTATTGCCATTATCAAAATCGACTCGGAATTTAGTAAACGGAATAGTCCTAAATACTGAATACCGCGACTCGAAGAAACCATTGAGCATTCTCAGCATTGCTGTTTTGCCAAACCCATTAGAACCATGAATGATTGTAATTCTCTCATTCATGTTTAATGGAATTACATGGTCAAAAATTCCAAACAGACCAATAACAGAGATTTGCTGAATTTGCATAGTTTTCGATTCCACAGCCATAGGCTTCCTAGCTTTAATTGTAATCCTTACCAGTCCAAGAAACGTTTCAGCCTAGACAGCAGCAAACTAAAATAGATAAAAAGAGTTGGTGGGAGACGGCTGATGACGTTACAAGAAATACAAAATCAGGCATTGCAGTTGCCTATTGGTGATCGCCGACGTTTAGTGCAGTCATTGTTGAGTTCAATTCAACAGGAGACGCTAGTGCTGAACCCTCAAACCACAAACGTGAATTATTTGACAGGTCTTGATTCCTGGACTCAAAGCCTCATTGGTGTAGTTCAGCTAGGAAGCAGAGGCGATCGCATTATCGCTTGAGCGGGCTTCAGAAGCTCTGTTATTGGATGAGAAGAAAGCGAGACAAGTTGCACGACGCATGAATTTACCGATACTTGGTACATTGGGTATCTTAATTTGGGCGAAACGGCAAGGAGTGATTGTTAACTTACGAGAACAGCTTGATGCCTTGCGAACTGTGGCTAAATTTCGTTTGAGTCAGCAGGTTTATATGGTTGTTCTTCCCCTGCTGGTAACAGAAGGCGTGAAATCAAGTATTTAGAGGACTTTTAAAGGAACTAGAAGCTGGTGGGTAGGCATCATACCTATCAGTCTTTTGGCGAGGTAATATAGACTTAGCTGTTCCAAGGTTATGGCTATGACTTCGCATTCTAATGGGCAAGCAGCTATCATTCGTACAGAGAGGGGACTGACAATTTCAGGAACCCGTATTACTTTGTATGACGTGATGGACTATGTGACAGAGCAGTATCCACCAAAGTTCATTCGTGCCATGCTCAGCCTCACAGATGAACAGGTTAATTCCGCTCTATCTTACATTGATGCCCATCGTGCTGAGGTTGAAGCAGAGTATCAAGTTGTTCTCAAGGAAGCCGAGGAACTACGACAATATTATGAGGAGCAGAATCGTACTCTCGTTGCTCACATTGCTGCAAAACCCCCTAGACCCGGTACGGAAGCGATTCGGGCAAAACTCCGGGCAGAACGGGCTAAACTTGAATCAAAGGCATGAATGTTCTGGTTGATCATAATTTACGTGGACATTCTGTTGTCTTAGCAGGTAGCCTTGCTGCTAGTGGCTGGCTTGAGTTAGTTTATATTCGCTTTGTCCTGTTTGAAGAGATAGGGTTGGAAGTCAATAGTAGCGATCGCGTGGTTTGGCAGTGTGCCCACTACGGATTTGCACCCTATCTCCTGGTAGACCAACCACAGGTTTAATCAGGTCGTCATGCAGGTTTTGTGCTTCCAATTCAGGAGGGGCTTTGAATACTACCAAATCGTTTCGTTGAGGGGGGTGGAAGTGGTAACTGAGTTTCTCAACCAGTAGGCGATATGAACAGCGATCGCTTGTGTGCCGTCCAGTGCGATCTGCGCTTCGCAGCAGCGCTTCGCTATCGCAAGACTGTAGGTCAACATGTTGAAGATTTTTGTATGAAATGCCTTCGCGGTTTATCTGGTGTTGCCCTTGTATCTTTTCTAAGTGTTCACTCGAAGGTTGCGATGAGCAAAGTGCCTGAGCAAGTGCGTTCCCCGCAACAGTTCCCAATTATTCTGCCAATAAATTCGTGGGAACGCACCAGGATTGTGGGACGTTAAGCAAGTGCAATCGCAGTCTAACAACGCCCATACACACCGACGGCTGGAGAATGTTGGCTTGATGCAGAGGGTATCTGCGGCGGGTGATGGGCACCGTAAAACAGACCCTGAAGTGCGATTCGTTGTTGCCGAATCACGGTAATTAGCCCGTAAATATAGAGCCTATAAAAGCAACGTGCGGCAAGTAACTCAACTTAACGCTGGAAAAAAAAAGGCAGGGGTCGATGGTAAGGCTTCTCTCTCATTTGAGGAAATATGATGAGGGAGTCTTCAGAGCTAACGTAGCAATCGGAAGTCAACCTATGCAAGCAATTCTGTTGAGCAGTGAAGAAGTTGCGAAACGTGCCTACCAAATTTACGAGGGCGGAATTCGTCAAAAGGTTGAGACAGAAGAAAATATTGGCAAAATGGTCATCATCAACATTGAGACAGGTGACTATGAGGTCGATGAAACAGGGCTACAAGCAGCTAAAAATCTCCAGGCAAAATCCCCGTATGCAAGACTCTTTCAACGAAATTACCCAAGTGGCAAATACATGGGGGTTATGATCAAGGATTGCATTGGGAGGAAATGAGATGAGTTTCGATTTGACTGATTTGGTTTGCCAACTTGTGAAAGCCGAAAACGAGCGCGACAGAGCAAAGGTAGACTCCATCCTGGCTCAAAACTTTACCGCAATTACGAGAGCAAGGGGGGAGGAACAGAATAGAGATGATCTGTTGAACGAGATCGAAAATCCGAAGAACCCAAACGTTTACCGCATAGTGGATGTATTAGCTACGCTAGGCTCTGGCGAGATTGTTGTGATAAGGAGCGTTGTAACTACAACGGATCAAGCAGATCCAAAAGCTTCTCCTAAAAGATTTAGGAACATCCATGTGTTTGAGAAACAGCAAGGGACTTGGCTGTGTGTAGCTTGGCAAGTAACGGAACTTAAACAAGCTGTATGAGGCAGTAGTAAGGTTTTAGCGAAGCATTATTAAAGATTGGAGATAGGGATCTCCAGAATGTTTGGTGTAAAAAGTAGCAGATAATACAAATCTGATGAAAAACGAAGGCTAAAAACCCTACTGTTACTAGATAATAAGCTTCCTCTATCACCACAAATACGGGAGATCCCTGTATTGCTGGATTAGTTGTGGTAATCGGACTATTTATTTATGATCGCCGTAATTCTGCCCTTCATCATGACCTGATTAGTCGAGGACGTAAGATTGAGCATGAACTTGGAATAGGTACCGGAATTTTTTTAGGCAGATTGAAGGCTGAAGGTATTTTCAAGCACAACATAGCGACGAATCTAGTATATATTGCATCAATCTTGGCGTGGCTACTGGCAATCTGTTCGTTGCTCTATGTACCTATTAGCTATGCGATCAAAACTTTAACTGCACTATACAGATGAGTGATCGCTTAATATCTAAATTAAAGAGTATCCAGCAGATTTATGACAGCAGCACCAACCCTAGCAAAACGATATATCGAACAAAGAGATAAAGGATATTGCATTGAAGGGACTCGGATTTCTCTCGATTCAGTTGTTTACGCCTTCTTAAATGGCGAGTCACCTGAAGGCATTGCTCAAAACTTTCCATTACTCTCGCTGGAACAGGTTTATGGTGCTATAGCCTTTTATCTTGCCAATCGAGAATTAATTGATGCATATCTAAAGGAAGGTGAGGAAGAGTTTGAGAAATTGCAACAGTCTTTTAGAGAGAAAAATCCGCTTCTGTATCAGAAATTAAAAGCTGCTCAAATGCAGAAGTACAGCAAGGTATGACGACAGTTAGGTTTCAAGCAGATGCTGATCTACGCCAAGCAATTGTTACTGGCACAATACGCAGGCAACCCAATCTTGATTTTCAGTCAGCATAGGCAGCTGGACTTGAAGGTAAGAAAGATTCAGAGGTATTAGCAATAGCAGCGCAAGACGGGAGAGTTCTTGTGACTCATGACCGTAAAACGATGCCTACTGAGTTTGGTGAGTTCATCATGTCACAAACCAGTTCGGGAGTTTTGATTGTTTCCCAAAATCTGTCAATCAGTGAGGCAATTGAAGCCGCTTATCTTGGTTGTTAAAACAGATATTGAAAGTGCATGAGGATAGATTTGTAGAACTGCACGACTAACGAGATTTTGCTCCGGCACAAAGCCCCACAAATGGCTATCGTAGCTGTGATTGGGGTTATCACCTAGAACAAAATATTAGTGCTGTGGTATTGTCACAGGTCTATTAGTTATAATTTGATTTCTCCTTCACATAAGGTTCTGCAATAGCCTTACCGTTGATAAGCGTCTGCCCATTACGGATTTGCACCATATCTCCTCGTAGACCAACCACACGTTTAATCAGGTCATCATGCAGATTTTGTGCTTCCAATTTAGGAGGAGCTTTGAATACTACCAAGTCGTTTCGTTGCGGGGGATGGAAGCCGTAACTCAGTTTCTCAACCAGTAGGCGATATGAAGAGCGATCGCTGGTGTGCCGTCCAGTGCGATCGCAAGCTCGCCGTAGGCTGGGTTTCCTGCTGTCAACCCAGCCTCGCTTTTCTCTGGTAGTACTAACTAAAAGCGCGATCACACTGAACGGCTGTGACTGTGGATATGATCGCCAAGATAAAATGAGAGGGCGATCGTTTCCTTTCACCAACCCTCAGATGAGGAGATTCTCAAATGCCATTAGCTGAAATTATGTCACAAATCCAGGAACTTCCAAAAATTGACAAGCTTCGGCTAATGCAGTTTCTTGCAACAGAGCTGGTCAAAGAAGAAGAGCCAAACTTTTTTGTTGCGAACCGAGAGTATCCGGTTTGGTCGCCCTACAATTGCTCTGAGGCTGCCAATGTTCTAATGAATCTTCTGGCGACAAAGCGACAAGAACAGAATAGTTGACGCTCAAAGATTTCCCTACAAAATCATTGACAGCAGTCTTGGCATGGTCGATCAAATGCCCTATCTACCTTTAACGCTCAGTTTCAATGGTCAGTCCCTTAACACTGAAGGTTTACTAGATACAGGTGCAAGCGTTAATGTTTTGCCCTACGAGTTGGGTTTACAACTGAGCTTAATTTGGGAGGATGAAACGCTTTCGGTTCTACTGGCAGGGAACTTAGCTCAATTTGAAGCTCGCGCAGTCGTTGTTGATGCTCAAGTTAGCTCATTCCCAACTGTTAACCTGGCATTCGCCTGGACACAAGCAACCAATGTGCCTTTGATCTTGGGGCAGGCAAACTTCTTCTTGGAGTTTGATGTCTGCTTTTTCCGTAGGCGTTCTGAGTTTGAAGTCTGTCCCAAATAGGTTAGATCGTTGATGAATGTTTTTCCCTCATGGATTTGTACCATATCTCCTGGTAGACCAACCACAGGTTTAATCAAGTCATCATGCAGGTTTTGTACTTCCAGTTCTGGAGAGGCTTTGAATATTACCAAGTTGTTTCGTTGAGGGGGGTGGAAGCGGTAACTCAGTTTCTCAACCAGCAGGCGATATGAAGAGCGATCGCTTGTGTGCCGTCCAGTGCGATCTGCGCTTCGCAGCAGCGCTTCGCTATCGCAAGCTCGCCGTAGGTTGGGGCGACGAGATTTATGAGTTTCAGGCGTGCCCCCAAGTCGAAGAAGGCAATCAAGGCAAAATTATTGCCAGCCTATATCATTGTAGTAGAGTTCAGCCGCCCAATTTCTGTTGTTAGCGCAAAACAGAACCCCGAAGGAGCCTTACTTCAATGAGCCAGATTCAAACGCTCCACCAACAAGCAATGGATTTAGCTGAAGCAGCAGCAGTTGCCCGTTTAAGAGGTGCGATTGAACAGGCGGCACAGTTAACACGCCAAGCCTTTGAACAAGAAACCCAAGCTGCCAATTTAATTGCTAGTGTTCTCGATGCTGAACCCACTCGATCTGTCCTTCATCGTAGCGCTGCATCTCTGGCGATCGAATGTGGTGAGTTACGAGCCGCAGAACGCCTAATCGCAACGGCATTATCTGGCAGTCCACCCCCAGAGATTGCAGAAGAACTCAAAGATTTATTCATCCAGATCAATCTGAATCAATCTCTGAAGCGTCAAGGAATCGATATCGACATCAGTGAACTGCAAGGATTGGTAAATCGGTAGTGTTCCGTGAGGCACAGTCTAACAAAACAGTGGAGCGGTAACTCAGTTTCTCTACCAACAAGCGATATGAAGAGCGATCGCTTGTGTGCTGTCCAGGGCGATCGCCTACCGCCATAGGCTGAGTTGACAACAGGAAACCCAGCATCGCTATTGTAGAGTTATTGAGCAATCCGGTGGAGCATTCGGTATCCGAGATGTAGGGTTGTTGGAGTCAGCGATCGTACAGGTCATGCTGCGGTAGAGACTTTTCTTGTGCTCAATGGAATGGAAATTAACGTCTCTGTAGATGAACAAGAGCGTATGGTGTTGGCGATCGCATCGGGGGAGCTAGGGCGGGAGGCATTTGTAGAATGGTTACTACTGAATACAACCGCCAGCTAACAAGTTGTTGGAGCGGTGAGCAAAACTTTTTTGCTTCGTTTCAATGCATTGCTTGCTTTTCTCTTAGCAGCACTGACCAAAACGCGATCGTACTCAAGACTGTGACTGTGGACACGCTCGCCAAGATATAGCAACCGCCAGGGCGGTTGCTATAAATACCGTCACATTTTGGATTACTGCGATCGCTTCCTATTTGGTCAACACGGTTGGCACAGACTGAAGTCGTTTCGCTCGAATGGCATTGATGCCTGCCATGTCAAGATTGAGTACTTCACGATAGAGAAATAACAAGGCACTCTAATAATAGTTAGACAGAGCAAGGTTTTGAGCAGCAACCATAATCCACTCAGCATTGCAGTACAAACGATCTAGTGTGCTATAATTGTTTATTAGCTCGCTAAAAGCTACAAGGGGGACAACATGGCATGTGCTGTAGATGTGGCGAAATATATCCTAACTAAAACAGGCGAAATGACTGCGATGAAGCTTCAAAAGCTTGTTTATTACAGTCAAGCTTGGTCTCTTGTGTGGGATGAAAGCCCCTTGTTTGACGAAGATATTCAGGCTTGGGCGAATGGTCCTGTAGTACCTATTCTGTATGGGTATCATCAAGGTCAATTTAAGGTTAATAAAGATACCTTTGCTGATGGGGACATTGACGCTTTAACCCCCAATCAACAAGACTCTATTGACAAAGTTCTAGAGGCACTCCAAGACAAGAGTGGGCAGTGGTTAAGTGAGTTAACTCATATGGAGTCTCCTTGGAAAGACGCTAGAGGCGACCTGAAACCTACAGAGAGCTGTGATAAGGTGATCCCCTTAGCTGCAATGCATGAATATTATTCGAGCCTATGACGGATAAACCTTCCAAAGCTGAGAGAAGGAAGCAAAGGCAAGAAGAAAAATCTCAGGCACGCAAGGCAAAGTCGGTAAGATTTTCCTCTAGCGTGGAAAATTCGGCAACCAAAACTGTGAAAATAGCGCCAATACCTGAACTTTCCTTGAAGGTCGTTAAGGTTCAGGAAGAGCCAAGTAGAAATAAGTCTTTATATCTTCCTAGCGAAGAATCATTTGCAATAACTTGTAACTTGACTTGGTGTACTACTGTGTCTGACTTGGAAGGAGAGTGGTCATGGCGAGAACAAAGATGTTGGACTGAGGAAGAATGGCAAACCCAAATACTTCCAAATTTTAGTTTGTTGGAAAAATCAACTTGGTCTGAAATCTTATTTGAGCAAAAAACACCTGCTAAGGGTGGTAAAATTGTACCTAAGCATCACGATCAAGAGCTAACTACTTTGGTGCAAGAAGCTCAGGATAGGTGGATCAAAATCGGTTTAGAAGAATACGATACGGCTTTTCGGTTTAGATTTGCTAATACCATCAGAGCTTGGGGTATAAAGCTACAAGGGCATTTTTATTTGGTTTGGTGGGAAAGGTATCACAAAATATATCCAGTAACTTGAGTGTAAGTCTCATTCAATACGTTTCCCTCCATTTATAGATTTTATTGTTTCATAAGATGCTTTAAATTACTCTGTCTAACAATTCGGTTGGAGCGGACTTCTAACCCACATTCCTCAGATATTTAAGCAAATTGAATTGAGGATGAAACTGTAATAAATCAAGCTCTAAATGATTGCTTTGTAATCGTTTGGGGCGTTTTTAATCTAAAATAATAAGCGGATTAGCTCAATAAATAAAAATATGAAAAAGCCTCTGGAAGGGATAGAAATCGTAAATTTAGACCATTTAGCCGTAGGCTCAGTTGACAACAGGAAACCCAGCANNGGCAGTACTAACTAGAAGCGGGATCGCACTGGACGGCTGTTACCGTGGACGTGATTGCTCAAGCTAGAATGACAGGGCGCTCTTTTCCTTTCACCAACCCTCAGTGCGATCGCCCTCTGACATAATTTGTCGGAGAATTGTGAAAAGCTGGCTCATCCTACTAAAGTTTTGAGAAGGAAGCTGCACTGTTTGGGGTTTTAATCTATAACGAAAGAGAGGGGAAAGCGACCTTTTTTCAAGGCATAAAGTTGTTCTGAAAGTTGTTCTAGCGTTAGTCGTCTGATCCGACAATATCCTCAGTTGTTTGTCCAGGCGCTTTGTTGGGATGGATAGTGGTCAGGATGCGATCGCTGGCTTGGAGTTGGTTGTAATGTCTTCACGTTTGATTCCTGCGGCAATCAGAGAAATAGCAAGGCACTGAGAGCTTGATTTTGTGTCGAAGCCGAGACCTGTCTCTCGACTGCTAAGTAACCGAGGAGCCAGTCATTATTACCAGCAATGGTCAACCCATTGCAGCATTAGTCACGCTTGAAAATGTTGACATGGAGACTAAGCTGTTATGCATTTAAAGTGTGATAAGAGCATCACCCTTGT
>DNXU01000484.1:0-3768 GCA_003505715.1 Cyanobacteria bacterium UBA8803
TTAGACTGAACGAATCGCAGCTGTCCCTTTAGGGCAGGGATGAAAACGCCAAGCGCGGTCATAAGCGCGTACCCTTCAGTACCTCTTAATTTCTAAGGGCATTTGTGAATGAGTGGGAGAATTACAAGTTTTTAACGCTTCGTTACTACTCCGACTCAGATTTTTCTAAATATTATAGGAAATATAATAAACCTACAATTATTTTCAGTAAAGAGTATAAAACTACATCAGCCTGTAAAGCTTTGCAAAGATAGATATACATTTACTATAACTATGGATGTTCCCTATTGTCACTGAGACGGGGTGTGGGGTGTAGGCGGTTCGTAACCCCACACCTTTTATAAAGGGTTTCAAAAAAGTAAAGGTGCGTTACGCGCTTCGCTAACGCACCCTACACAATTGAGGAAATTGGGGCTTTAGCCCAGCCCTGTTCCCGATCAGAGGCTCTTGCCATGAAAAGGCGATCGCGTCTCTAGATCCGGATTAAACTTAGAAGTTCATTTCAGCGGCTTGCACTTTCTCAATTTGTTTCTTCTTCATAACCAGCAGGAGTTGAGACATCATAATTGCGGCGATAAAGACTATCAACCACTTAATCCGAACGGGATCTTGCAAAACAACTTCTACATCTGCCTGACCAAATCCGCCTACATTAGGATTACTCGTCAATGGTTCACCAGCTGTAACATCCTGCCCTTCAGAGACAATTAACTCTGGCCCAGGGGGAATAGTATCAACTACTGTGTTGCCGTCTGCGAGCTGGATTGTGACTTCGTAGCCACCTTCTTCTAACTTGGCAATTTGAGAAATTTCACCTGCTTTAGAAGCAGTATAGATGGTGTTATTGCTAGGGCTACCTGTGGGGTAAACTTGACCGCGTCCCCGGTTAGCGCCTACATGTACGGGGTACTTACCGAAATAGATGCCTTTCTCCGTTTTTGGATCGGGAGAAAGGACAGGAACGACTATTTCTTGGTACTGTTCGCCCGGTAGAGGACCGACAATAACCACATTGTTTTGTCCATCCTTGTAGGGTTGGAAATAAACTCCGCCAACTTCTTCCTGTAGTTCCTCGGGAATTCTCTCAGGTGGAGCAACTTTGAAGCCTGGGGGTAACATTACTACTGCACCCACGTTCAAGCCGCCTTTGGAACCATCACCCAAGACTTGCTGGCTATTCAAGTCATAAGGAATCTTCACTACAGCTTTAAATACTGTATCTGGCAGCACTGCTTGGGGAATTTCCACTTCCGTTGGCTTAGCTGCTAGGTGACAGTTGGCACAAACAATGCGTCCAGTGGGTTCGCGGGGGGTTTCTGGGGCCGTTTGCTGTGCCCAGAAAGGATAAGCCGCAGCTGATTGGGGAAATGCCAGTTCGCCAATTGAGAAAAAGGCGATTATTGCCAAAGCTAGCACAACAGTTTTGGTAATTAGCCGCTTGCTGAAGACTTTGCACATCACCGATAAAGAAGGTGTTCTCATCTTTTAAGGAAAAAACTCAAAACTCAAAACTTAGTTATTGGTTATTGGTTGTTTGTTATTGGTGATTAAGGGGTATAGATAACAAACAAGCCTCAACCTATAACAAACAACCAACCTAAGCCCACCAGGGGTCTTCACCGGTACGGAAATCAGTTTCTGTCCAAGGGGTCAAGGTCAGCTTATCGTCTTCTGTGACTGTGGCATGAGCCAATGCCAAAGACAGCGGTGCTGGCCCTCGCACTACCTTACCCTCATTGTTGTATTGGGAACCATGGCAGGGACAAATAAATTTGTTTTCGCTAGCATTCCAAGGAACCACGCATCCCAAGTGGGTGCAAACGGCGTTTAAACCGTAGTCGGCAATGGTTTTGTCTTCAGTGACTACCACGTAGGTAGGGTCACCCTTGAGACCTTGAGCTAGAGTGCGATCGCCTGCATTATGGCTGGCTAAGAATTCGCTGACAATGATGTCATTGCCTAAAGCATCCTTGGCCGTGACACCGCCGCCAACACCGCCACTCGAAGGTGGAATAAAATACTTAACGATTGGATATAGCGCTCCGACGAACGTACCTGTTATAGTACCGAACGCCAAAAGATTTAAAAATTGACGACGCCCCATATCGGGAACATCTGCGGAGCCAGAAACTTGAGCCATAACTGAACGCCTGAGGGTATATTTTTTTTAACAACTCTGGTAATATTCCCAGAGTTTTGTTAACCAATGCTCTTTGAAGGGGGAGGAATTCAAAGACGAGCATGGTTGCCTAAATCCTTGTAATAGAAGGATTTACGGCTTGAGCTATGAGTATTATTACATTCTTTGTACCCCTTATCATAAATTAAAAAAGTGCCATCTTTGTAACGAAATGTAAATATATAGGCAAGCAGGCTATGACAGGACAGGACTTGCGCCAACTCCTGCTCAACAAGTGGGGGCGCTCTTATGATATTCAGCTCCGACGGACTCAAGGTAAAATCTTCGTTCTGATTATGTGGAAATCCCTGGAGCAGGTATCGTTCCCCCTTTCCGAGGCAGAGTACCTAGAGCATTTAAACCGGGTTGCAGACTATCTGCACGCCTGGGGTGCGGTTGCGCAGGTGCAAAATTATATCCAAAAAACTCGCGATCGTCCGCGACTGGGTAAAGCAGTCAGCATTCCCATTGAGTTGGGTGAGCGAGCCTCAGAATGGATGTTAGAAGATTTTTAGCGAATTTATAGGCTCATTGACATGCTCCCGTGCATCATTTACCACAGAGCTTAACCAAACCAATACCACCAAAGTAGAGACCAAGGACAGCACCAGCTAGTAAGCTTTGGGTGAGGGGGTCAGTAGAAGGCGTCAGCACTGCTCCCAAAACTGTTGCTCCGACAATCACCACTCGCCAACCCGAAAGCATTTGCCCAGAGGAAACAATTCCCAAATAGCCTAAAAGCAGTTGAATAACGGGAACCTGAAAGGCCAAACCAGTACTGAACATCAATAGCAGCACGAATTCAAAATACTTGTCAATAGACCATAGCTGCTCGACTACATCTGCCCCATAACTTATAAAGAATTTCAGAGCTGCCGGAATCAGAGCCACATAGGAAAATGCTAAACCAGCGAAAAATAGGATGCTGGAACCCAATACCACCGGGCCAATTAAACGGCGTTCCCGGCGAGTCAATCCTGGTAAAACAAACTGGAGAATTTGGTAAAGAATAAAAGGACTGGCCACTAATAAGCCACTGTAACCCGCCACTTTCAGGGAGACAAAAAAGTATTCTCCCGGAGCCAGCTGTAGAAACTTCACCCCCTGTGCCGGAACTTCTAAAAGCTTGACAATGGGTTTAACCGCCACAAAGCAGCCAGCTACGCACAACGCGACAGCAATAAGCGAGTAAAAAATTCGTCTGCGCAACTCCTCTAAGTGGTCAAACAGCGACATCTCGACATCATGGGGGATTTGGTCGAGGTAGTCTTTTTCTATAGCGTTTGAACTTGGCTCCGATGCAGTCTCTACGTCAGGCGTCATCGATGTGGGTAGCTTCAGGATTCTTAACTTAGAACTTACGCAGCTACGCTATATATAGCGGGAATGGTGCGTTAGCTTGCGCGTAACGCACCCCACTAATAGAAGCTATGCATAAGTCCTAAACTATTGTACTTGACACTCTACGCTCTCAAGAGAGGTTTAACCAGACATGATATCACCCCTTTACTCTCTCGAGTTGGGGGAGTGAGGGAGTGAGGGAGTGAGGGAGTGAGGGAGTGGGGGAGCTGGGGGAGCCAATCACCAAT
>DNXU01000484.1:3877-19568 GCA_003505715.1 Cyanobacteria bacterium UBA8803
ATGACCATGAATTAGCTCTGCCCCTCATTCCTTAGATACTTTGGCTTAGGATCTAAATAATCAGCTATCCCAAGCCTAGTGGCAGGAGGTGCGATTTTGACAGATTCATGGCCTGAAGTTGATTCCCAAAATTCTCTGGGTTCAGATCGGGAATTAGACAGTGCAGTTTTGAGCGTTGCGGCAATTCAGGCTGAACTGAACTATAAACAGGCTCAAGACGCACTTAGAGACTTGGTGAGCAATCTCGATCTGACTCAACAAGAGCAAGCGGGTTTGGAGTCGGAAATTGAAGGCTTAGCCAATTTACTCAATAAGTTAGAACAAACTTGCGTGCAAATTGCGGCCTTTGGTATGGTGGGGCGGGGTAAGTCTTCGGTACTCAATGCCTTACTGGGGGAACCCGTATTTCAAACTGGGGCGCTGCATGGGGTGACTCGCAACTCTCAAACTGCTAGTTGGCAGTTAAGTCAGGAAACGGTAGGGGACTCCAAGCAAGAAATTTTGCGAGTGGCTTTACCCAGTATTGGTAATTCCCAGATTCAGTTGATTGACACGCCAGGAATTGATGAGGTAGATGGTGAAACTCGCGAAGCACTGGCGCTGACGGTTGCTAAACAGGCAGACCTGATTCTATTTATTATTGCAGGTGACATTACTAAGGTAGAATACGAGGCTCTTTCTCAGTTGCGAGAGAGTGGCAAACCCATGTTGCTGGTGTTCAACAAAATTGACCAGTATCCGGAGGCAGATCGGCTGGCAATTTACCACAAAATTCGGGATGAAAGGGTGAGGCAGTTGCTATCTCCTGAAGAAATTGTCATGGTTGCGGCTTCCCCTTTGGTAGCGGTAGCCGTGCGCCGTACTGATGGCAGTATGGGGATAAAGAGGCGTCCGGGGAAACCGCAAATTGAAGAGTTAAAGCTCAAAATTTTGGAAATCTTGCACCGGGAAGGTAAATCTCTGGTTGCTCTTAACACCATGCTTTATGCGGGTGAGGTAAACGAGCAAATAGTTAATCGGAAAATGGCAATTCGCCAGGAGAGTGCCGATCGCATTATATGGAAAGCGGTAATGACTAAGGCCGTTGCGATCGCACTCAACCCCGTTACAGTGGTCGATCTCCTGACGGGGACTGCCGTTGATGTGGTCATGATTTTGGCCTTATCTCGCCTCTATGGTATTCCCATGACGCAACCGGGAGCGTTAGGGTTACTGCAAAAAATTGCGATCGGTATGGGGGGTATCAGCGCTAGTGAAGTTCTGGCAACCCTAGGACTAAGCGGACTTAAAAGTTTGTTGGGTCTTTCTGCGCCTGCCACGGGTGGCGTGTCATTAGCGCCTTATCTTTCTGTGGCAATTACCCAAGCTGGGGTTGCTGGTGTCTCATCTTACGCGATCGGGCAAGTGACGAAAACCTATTTAGCCAACGGAGCATCTTGGGGAGAAGATAGTCCGAAAGCCGTTGTCAGTCGCATTCTCGCCTCCTTAGATGAAACCTCAATTCTCAACCGGATCAAAGGGGAATTGGCCGCTAAGCTGGGTAGAAAGGATGAGGGATGAGGGATGAGTAGCGATTTTCATTAGTGAGCAATAACAAATTAACCATAGAATTTATGGGGTCGCCCTGGATGGGGTTCTAGGTTAAAGGTAAACGAAATCCCTGGGTTGGGCGAGTCAATTGATGTTATCGCTGAATCTGGGATATCTTCACAGCGACTCGCCCCTACATTAATACATTAATAGATTAATACATTAAGTAATAGAGCGAGCGCTCTGTGTCAAAATTCTTTCTAACCTTAATTGGCTTTTATCGAGTTTGCCGAACCTTAATTGTTCGGCTTTAGGTACTCTTCTATTTTATAGCTAATACGGTGGGAAATCTTTACCAAATAGGTGATAAGAACCGAATTTACAACACTGTTTATCTGAATAAGATAAGAATCAAAGAGACACATAAAAACACTTGAATCAGACAAGAGGAAGAGTTATGACACTAGTTCGTTGGAATCATTGGCACGAAATTGACACTCTACAACGTCAAATCAATCGCTTATTTGATGAAGATTCAGTACCAGCAACAGGTTGGGTGAGAAACTTCCCTAGAGTGCCTGCGGCTGAGCTTTCTGAAACAGAAGAGGCTATCCAGTTGAAGTTAGAAGTCCCAGGCATAGAAGCTAAAGACTTGGACGTGCAAGTTACAGAGGATACAGTTTCTATTGTGGGTGAGCGCAAGCAAGAAACCAAGACTGAGGAAAACGGGACAACTCGTAGCGAATTCCACTATGGCAAATTCCAGCGCATAATTCCCTTGCCTGCTCGGATTCAAAATACTAGCGTCACCGCTGAATATAAAGACGGTATTTTGAACCTGACCTTACCGAAAACTGAAGCGGAAAAGAATAAAGTTGTCAAAGTTAACCTAAACTAAGCGGCGGCTTAATCTGATTGGCAACCTATTCAAGTTAACACTTGACAGTCCGGTCACTCTTGGAAGTGACCGGACTTTTTTCTTGGGCACTACATTAAATCTGCAACTTATTAATTGCCCTAGCACAATCTAACTCACTTCCAAACTAAACCCCGGCAACACATCCTCCCCTAATAACACCACAGGCATTCCTACCACCTCCACCTCTTGCCCCATGCGATAAATTTCCACTTGTCGATCCTTAACGTTAATCAGCCAACCCAACCGCAACCCACTCGCCAAATACTCCAGCATCTTGTTCTGTAGTGGCTTTAATTTATCCGTGCGAGAACGCAACTCAATTAAAAAATCCGGGCAAATGGGCGGAAACCCTTCCCGTTCCTCCTGACTCAACGCTTGCCACCTGTGCGACTCTACCCAAGCCACATCAGGAGAGCGATCGCCACCTCCGGGTAAGCTAAATACAGTCTGAGAACTAAACACCACTCCTCGCCTCGTCTGACGATTCCAGATGGTGACATCACTAATTAAATTTGCTTCTTGATTGCCACTTACACCACCGATAGGCGTCACAATAATCAAATCTCCATTAGGTGAACGTTCCAGTTGTAAATCCGGATTCGCCTGACACAATTTAAAAAACTGCTCCCGTGTCAGGATGGTAATTGGCTCTAAATTCAGTACCGTTGTCATGGTAGTGTCTGCCGACATTGTGGGGTGAAATGTATCATAATTGACAGGAATCTTACTCACATTCTGCACCCAGAAGTGTCACACTCTGTTATTGGGGGAATGGGGAATGGGGAATGGAGAATGGGAAGAGTTTTTTTTCGTAGCCTCTGTATTACAAGTTACCAAGTACTCATCCCCCATTCCCCTTCGGCTATGCTCAGGGTAAAGCTATTCCCAATTCCCCATTCCCGATCCCATGACTCTTCCCAATCACCCAATGGCGGCGGAAAAAACGGGCAAGATCTGATTCTTCTAAGGATAAATAAATCGGACGACCGTGGGGACAGGTTCGAGGATTGCGGGTTACTTTCCATTCATCTAATAAGGTCTGCATTTGGGGCAAACTGAGAGGCGTACCGTTGCGAATGGCGCTGCGGCAAGCTGTGGCTACCTGAGCTGTTTGTAAATCTCCCCCCAAGCTTAGTTCTAACAGAGCTGCCGCACAATCCGATCGCCCTTTTAAAAGAGCAGGAATGTTGCGGACGGCCCACATTTGTTCGCCAAAGGGTTCCACTTCTAGCCCTAAGCGCTGTAGTTGCTCGATTTGGGTAGGTGTTAAATAATTGAGAATGGCTGGCGGTTCTAAAGGAACCAACTGCCAGCGATCGCATAATTGCTCGTACAATACCCGCTCGTGGGCAATATGCTGCTCGACTAACCACATCCCCGTCGGATGTTCGGCGAGAATATACATAGAGTGAACTTGAGCAATTGCCCGCAGTTCCATTAACCCCAGATTCTCTGCTTGATGTCTGTTTTCATCTCCGGCAGGGGTTGATTTTACCTCTCGGCTTAAGTGGTAACCCCCTTTTTGTTCCGATGCCTTGAGTAATTGGCTAATTCGCTGCGATCGCCCAGTCTCGGTAAAATTAGTAGAACCGAGCCGCAATGCTTGTTCGATGGCTTGGGTAATTTGCTCTTGCCAGTAACCGAGGGAATGTAAGTAAATTTCGGCTTTGGCGGGATGGCGATTCCAGTCAATCTGGCTGGGACAAATTTGGAGATGAACTAAGCAGATGGGATAGCGATCGCGAGGTAAGGTTCGTGCCGTTGCAGCTAGAATTGTTTGCTCTAATTCTGGTGATCGCACCAAGCGTCCGTTAGTTGCCACCCGCACCCAGTCCGGACGGTGGCGGTGGCAGCGATCAGGTAATCCTAGTACTAGGTGAATTTTAGAGCCATTCTCTTGGAGACGTTCCGCCGGAACGTCTCTATTATCGCTGCTGTCTGAAGGTAGGGGGACTTCTACGGTTAGTTGCTGTAAGTCACTTAATCTTACCTGGCGGAGGATTTGGGGTAAAATTTGCTTGGCAGTAGTTCCGGCACCAATGGTAAACCAGGGACGGTCATTTTGCTGTACTTGCCAGGTGAGGGTGGGATGGCAGAGGGCGATTTGTTGAATAGTGGCTTGTACTGCTCGCAGCTGTTGGGGAATTGAGGGTAATCCCTGACGCCGTACCGACCAATTGCCGAATAAATTAGAAACTGTGACAACTGTACCGGGAGCGATCGCGGCGGCTTCTACCTGTACGGCTTGACCTTGGTTATTGTAAACTGCTCGCCACCCTTCCCTGCTACCTACTAGGCGGCTGCAAATCTCCAGTTGAGCTAGGGCTGCTAAACTATGCAAGGCTTCCCCGCGAAATCCTAAACTGGTAATCTGCCACAGGTCATCCTGATTTCTAATTTTGCTGGTGCTGTGAGCGGCTGCGGCTTGTTGCACATCTGCTAAATCCATACCCGTGCCATTATCTGCCACTCGTACTCGCCACAGTTCGGGCCATAGTGCCACAGCTATCCGCCTCGCACCTGCATCAATGGCATTTTCCACTAGCTCTCGCACCGCTGCTGCTAAGGAGTCAATTACCTCACCTGCGGCAATGAGATTGACAACCTCCGCAGGCAAGGTTTGAATAGTTCCTGATACTAAGGTGCTTGAGCCTTTCTCCATCAGGCGTCACTCCAATAAGTGTAGGAACCATTCAGGAGCCAGCAGGATGGCGTGAGCGATCGCGCCAAAAAACAGGGTAATCACAGCAGTCATGCCGTAACCGACACACATCAATAACCCATCTTCTTCTAAAGTAGCGATCGCTAACACCAAAATCGCGATGGTTGGAATGGGATTAGTGAAAGGAATAGGTAACATCAGCAGCAGTGCCAGCCAAGCAATACAGAACCCATTCCATCTCCATATTTTAGGATTCTCAGCCACTTGAGGCCACCTCGGACAGACTAATTTTTCTAGTATCCTCGTCACCCGTTTGAGGTTACTCAACAGCTGTCGGATAAACCACTGGGGAAAGCGAAAACGGGCAACTTGGCGAGGCAGCCACAGCGATCGCCTCCCCACTGCCATTTGCACTGCTACTAGAAAGCAACTCCACCCCAAAATGCTACTCACTCCCGGCGGCACGGGGAATAAAAAGGGTAACGTTAGTAAGGTGATGAGCAAGCTAAATCCTCGCTCAGAGGTTTCACTCAGAATATCTTGTAAGCTGAGGGGTTGATGGGCTAAACGCTTCAGCAAGGTCTCAATATCTTGAGAGAATTTCAAATGCATCGGTCACAAGAGGAAAAAGCGAACGATTACGTATAGGGCAGCAGTAACCAGTTGCATTAACATCACGGGGATACCGTAATGCAGAAACCGTTTAAAGGAAATCCGGCGTCCGTGCAACTCAGAAATTCCTGCTGCTACTATGTTCGATGAAGCACCCACCAATGTTCCGTTCCCTCCCAACGTCGCGCCATACATCATTGCATAAAATAAGGGTAGCACTTCCGGCGGAAACTGACCTGCAAAGCCGGAGCTGAGAACTTCCGGTCCGACTAAACCGACATTGACCAGATACTGTTTGAGCAGCGGCACCATTGCTACTACCAGCGGAATGTTGGGGACAACACTAGATAGTAAACCGACAAAAAACAGCAGCAGCAGCGAACCCAAGATAATGTTTTGTCCCAATATCGCTGCCAATATCCCAGAGATACTGCTGACTACACCTGTTTGCTCCAGTCCGCCAATGAGGACGAAGATAGACATGAAAAATATCAAAGTACTCCAGTCTACATCCCGCAAGATATTGTTCACGGTATCAATCTTGCTTTGGTGAGCTAGGAGCAGCGCTAAAGCCGAGCCTAACAATGCTACAGCAGCTGGCGAGATTGGTACGGGCAGGGTTTCCCCGATCACAAAAAATAGCAGCACAAAAGCGACGATGAAGCCACCTAAAGTCAAAACTCGAGGATGGTTAATTTGCGGATGAGGCAGTTGGTTTAAATTATCTAATTCCTTGTGCCAAATCTTAGAGAATAAAAAGGGCACCATAACTACTACCGTTAGCACGGCAATGGCTCCACCTAAACTCAACCGCAGTAAATAATCTATAAAACTGATATTAACGGCATCGCCGACAATAAAGGTGGCTGGATCGCCAACCAGAGTTAAAAGTCCCGAACTGTTGGCAACAAATACCATCAAAATCAGCAATGGCACAAAATCAACTCCGACTTCTTCGGCCATGGGCGGAATTAAAGGAGCTAATAACATTACCGTTGTCGCGTTGGGTAACACCGCGCAAATAGGGGTAGTAATACCCACAATACCCAGCAGTAAGTTTTTCCCTTTCCCTTTAGCCAACAGTACGATTTGAGTGGCTAAGTATTCAAAGATTTTGGTTGGTTCAAACGCACGCACAAGTACCATCACGCCGAAGAATAATGCCAGTGTTGGATAACTATGACCGATATGTCCGATGGCGTCTGTTAGGGTCATGACATTGGTAAAAACCAGTAACAAGGCTCCGAGAAAGGCAGCAACAGTTAAATGAACCCACTCGGTCATGATCAAGACGATCACGCCTATAAATGTTGAAGTGGCAATGATGGCGTGCAAATTTTCCATAGATACCCCATAATGACTAATAGCTAATGGCTCATTGCTAATTTTTAAGATCCATTAGGCATAATAACTAGTTCTATGAGATTTGGCGGTTCAGATACCCGACTTTTTAGAAAAGTCGGGTATCTTGCCTGCCCATGCTGATGTAGCTTGAGAATAAATGTTCACGAATGAATTCAGCCATGAAGCGTCGGCAAATTTCAGGGAATATAACATGGGCAATACCTCAACTTTCAATAGCAGGCACAAAAAAACGAGCAGTACTAGCCTTAGCAACTGATAAGATCGAGACATTGCCAAGAATGCCGATTTTTCAGTCCTCTTTCAATGCCGACGGGGTTAGCTGACGGACTAGGGTTGAAAGTTACCCTTCTCCACTCGTGTAAGAGTACTCGTTTAAGAGATAGGAGATACGCCCCAAAATTGGTTCCCCCGCTCTTCCTACACCAATTAGATAGCAAGCTCCTTTGGTGCAGGATCAGATTAGGCTGACTTACTCTAAGTAAATAATAAATGTATCATGGTTGCTCAAACAAGTCAATATCGCCAACACCCTAGCGGCTTTGGCGATATTAATCGAACCAAAATTGGTGAGAGATTTGGTTATAGACCGATCAAATACTTAAGGAAAGTTCAGAACTTTTTTCAAAATTTAGGCGGGTAGGAATACCCAAGACGGAACAGGGAAAAGTAGAGCCTAATTTTTGCACAATAGGATGATGAACGCCATGGCAACCTAAAAATAGCAGCGTGGCTGCTTCGGATTCAACCACATCTTTCAATTCGAGCGCAATATCACCAAATCGGAGATGAGCCTTAAAGCAACCCTGCCATTCTTTAGCCACACAGCGGGCTTGCCATAAAATCTGGTCGGCTTGGTCAAACCAGTCCGCTTGAGACACCCTGGTCTTTTTGTGCCGCTTGAGAGATTTCTTCTTCCGATTTCCTGCTAAAGCCTGAGGTTTGGGTTGAGTAGAGATAGAGGGAGATTTAGAGAGGGATTTGCGAGAATTTGCAGCTGGGCGAGCCTCAGCCGAGGGAGAGATATCTGAATAGTTACTCTTGAGTTTGGTATCTACAACGTAGACTACTTGAACGGTGATTGGCTCATCGGTAACTAAACGGGTTTGATGGGCAATCCACATCGTCCAAAGTAGAGCTGTTTGGCTGCTAGGAGAGCCGTTATAGGCAACAATTAAGTTAACAGGTTTTGTCAAATCATGCCAATTATCAGCTGCGGAATTCGGTTGTGGCAGCAACACCATTTTTTTGATTAAATCCTTTTGCGCAATTGTACCTTCGATAGGCAATACCATTGGCTTAACGTTCACAGCTTTAACCTCTATATTCGTAGGTCAATAGCTAAGCGGGAAAAGGCTAAGAGTAAATTGCTATTACTCTTTACCATTTCCCCCTTAGCACCAGTCAAGGTCACTTCGCTCCACTTCACTAAACAGTTGCTCGCTTTAATCATCTTGGGTAAAATATCGATCCAGGAAGTTTAGGGCGTGATTGCGCAGTTCGTAATACTCTTTAGACTCGCGCAGTTCCTGGCGATCGCGGGGATGAGGAAAAGGCACGTTTAAAATTTCCCCAATTTTTGCCTTCGGGCCATTGGTCATCATGACAATGCGGTCAGACATGTAAATCGCTTCATCCACATCATGAGTAATCATCATCACAGCCTGCCGATGGCTTTCCCAGATATCGAGTACCTGTTTCTGTAATTTGCGGCGCGTGAGAGCATCTAGTGCGCCAAAGGGTTCATCCATCAGTAACATTTTAGGTCGAGTCGCTAAGGCTCTTGCAATTCCTACCCGTTGCTTCATTCCCCCAGAGATTTCATCCGGGTATTTATTCGCAGCTGCCGTTAAATTCACCATTGCCAGGTGTTCGCTGACAATCTGTTTTTTCTCGACAGTCGCAGTATTCTCAAACACTTCATCCACCGCTAACCTGACATTTTCCTGTACAGTCAGCCAAGGTAGCAGCGAATAGTGCTGAAACACCATCATCCGCTCAGCTCCCGGTTTGCGAATCTCTTTACCCTCTAAGCACACCATCCCAGACGTTGGTTTTTCTAAGCCAGCCACGATTTTAAGCAATGTTGACTTGCCGCAACCAGAGTGACCGATAACGGAGATATATTCATCTTCACCAATAGTGAGGTTAATTCCGTCTAAGATAACAAGTTCATCGCCCTCGGGGCTAGGATAAGACTTGATTACATCCTCAATTTGCAGAAATTGAGTATCGCTGCGGGTTTGAGAACTGGGTTTGGTAGATAAGGACATAGATTTCATGGCAGGTTCTGGAGAGGATAAAGGATGAGGAACGGTGCAGGGAATTTGTTAATTTTTTTTACAGGAATATGAGTTAAAAGAGTGTAACTTAAGCTACAACTGGGATAAATAAAAACGTTGAGGCTGGTTGGCTCTAATTTCAAAGCTACGGAGATAACCGACAGGATCGCTAGGATCAAACTCTCTTTTGTCGATAAAAGCTTCAGCTGGTTCCACTTTGTAATCCTCCTTGGGACAGGTAATGCCCATTTCCGCAGCAATCTCACGATAGAGTTCGGTTCTCCAAGCTTGACGTGCCTTTTTTAGGGCATCTTTAGGAAACTCCTTAATTTGCCCCCAACGAGTGGCTTGAGTCATTAACCAGATACTTTGGGATTGCCACAAAAAGGTAGAGTGGTCTCCAGGGATTTTGGCCAACTTTTCTGGTAAATCAAAGAAAATGGTGGTTTCCTTAGGCGCATTAACAATACGGGATTTGTTGTCAAAGCCACCATAGTTGTACTCCCCAACAATTCCGGGTCGTGTGAACTTATCAATAGGGGCACCTGGCTTTTTGGGTTTGGCACCTGTAAAGGAGGGACTGGTAATAAATTTGGCAACTTCAGGACGATTTTGAGGATCGCTGCAATACTGGCAAGCTTCAATCATCGCTTTCACCAAACTGCGATAAGTTTTAGGATTATCTTCAATAAAAGACTCCATCACCCCCAGCAGTCGATCGGGGTGTCCTGCCCAAATTTCATGACCTTGAGCAAAGGTAAAACCAACCCCTTCATTCCCCGCGATCGCTCGCGTGTTCCAAGGTTCTGCTACCATATAAGCCTGCATCGCGCCAATCCGGACGTTATTGACCATCTGGGGCGGTGGAATAATAATCACCCGAAACTCATCTGTAGGATTAACACCCGCAGCTGCTGATAAGTAACGGACAAAATATTCGTAGATAGCAGAACTTAAGACCACTGCCCAAATCCGCTCTTCTGAAGGCAGACTATCAAAGTAGCCTCGGAAATCGCGGCCAAATTTATCCAAGTCTCCTTGGTATTCGTGCCAAGGGCGCAACCCAGAGTTCCACATCGCCTTATTCATCGTCATGGCATTACCGTGCCGATGAATTGTCATCGCCGCACACAAAGGCGCATGACGGGCACCTTCAGCACCAATACGGGCATTCGTCACCGCCCCAGAAACCACCGGGGACGCATCCAGACGGCCAAAAATAATCCCATCCCGAGAATTAGCCCAACTCGCTTCCCGACTCAGCGTCACATTCAAGCCATATTTGCGAAAGAAACCTTTTTCCCAAGCGATCGCAAACGGCGCACAATCATTAACTGGCACGTATCCTACCGTAATATTCGGTTTTTCCAAACTCTTTGGATCTACTAGTGGTTCAACTGCCAAAGCTGCTTGAGAAAGTTCCTGAGGCGCACTAACACCCTTAATTCCACAGGATGAAACTGCCATACCAGCTGCTGCTGCACCAACTTGTTGCAGAAATCGTCTTCGTTTCCAAGTATTCATGGTGATGGGTGATGGGTGATGGGTGGTTGGCGGATTCTTTTTGGGCGATCGCTAACAAGTTGGCGTCCTTATGCGAAACCTTTGCGTTGAAAAAAGGCTTAACTTTTCACCATCACTGGACGGCGAGTCACCCAACCTTGGACTTTCCCCAAGGCATAATCAAGAACCAAGCCTGTTACTCCAATGACAATCACTGCCAAAAACACGGCACTCAAATTTAGACGATTCCACTGATCCCACACAAAAAAGCCAATCCCAATACCACCTGTCAGCATCTCCACTGCCACGATCACCAACCAAGCAATCCCCAAACTAATCCGCAAACCTGTAAAGATATAGGGCAAACTGGCAGGCCAAATAATTTTAGTAATAGTGCGCCAGCGAGGCATTTCTAGCACCCGTGCCACATCCAGATAATCTTTAGAAATACTGGATACGCCGAGAGCAGTGTTAATAATTGTCGGCCACAAGGAAGTAATAAAAATTACAAAAATAGCCGAAGGTTCCGCTAGGTTAAAAATTGATAAAGCAATCGGCAGCCAAGCTAAGGGAGATACTGGCTTAAAGACTTGAATTAAGGGATTGAGAATCAGCATGGCAACTCTTGACATCCCAATCAGAAACCCCAGAGGAATTGCCACAGCTGCACCCAACAAAAAACCAAACAATACCCGGCGTAGACTTGCCAATAACAGCCAACCCAATCCTAAGTTCCCAGGGCCTTTGCGAAAGAAAGGGTTGGCATATTCCGCACTATCCATCAGCGCTTGTAGCGGTGTAGGCATTAACTCGGTTAAGAACGTAGCCGCAAACCACCACAGCAAGAGGATACCTAAAAACCCAACAGTCGGTAATAGGATAACATCTCTAACAATCAGGGGTTTGGCTCGTTTCCAAGCTACACCACCTGCAACTGCGATGACCGCAGCCAAGTTAAGTTGATATATCATTGCTAATGCCTCGGATCAGGAGCAGGTACAAAAAACAGAGCAGTACCAAGCAGGATCGCTGATGAGTTCAGGCATTCCTAAAAAATGCTTCCTCTTCAGTCTCCTCTCAATGCCTACGAAGTTAGCTGACGGGCTAGGACAGAGAGATGTCCCTCTCGGCTTTGGACTGGCCAAGCGTAGAGATACGCCCCAAACTTTGGTTCCTCCGCTCCAGCTTTAGCTTGCTATCGGGTGCTTAGCTGGATTAGGCTGACTTACTCTAGTTAGAAACGAATCATAGCATAATTATTCTGGATATTAGCTTATATCTCAAGAAAGATTTACAAATATTGCTAACCCTTGCTACCGATGAGTAGATAGGCCATCATCTCGCCCTTGCCCTTAACTGGAATGAGACCCCGATTTTCAAAAACATACTTATCTCGCAAATGATTATAAGTCGAGGCGGTGACTTGAATGCTACCTGCTAGGCCATGAGACTCCATGCGGCTGGCGGTATTCACGGCATCCCCCCACAAGTCATAAATGAACTTTTTGGTGCCAATTACTCCAGCCACTACTGGCCCAGTATTGATGCCGATTCTAATGCTGAGTCCGGCGTTATGTCGTTCGTTAAATCGTTTGACCTCCTGTTGCATACCCAATGCCATTTCGGCAATAGCTTCGGCGTGATCTGATCGAGGCACGGGCAGACCACTGGCTACCATATAGGCATCGCCAATGGTTTTAATCTTCTCCAAACTATAGGTCTCAGTCAGGCGATCGAAAGCCGAAAAAATATCGTTGAGTAAGTTCACCAGTTCTGTGGGGGAAATCTGGGTAGAAAGCTGGGTAAAACCAACAATATCGGCAAACAAAACAGTTACTTCGGAAAAGCTGTCGGCAATAGTTTCGTGGTTCTGTTTTAAGCGATCGGCAATCGGTTTGGGTAGGATATTCAGCAGTAGGTGTTCTGATTTTTCCCGTTCTGCTTCAATCTCAGCCGTATGACGCAGCGATCGCAACAAGTAAGCTACTAACGCCCAAGTTAATAGTAATCCGCTTAAAAGAGTGACTCCAGCGATCGGGGGAATTTCCCAACCCGCATAGTGCGGCGTTCGCCATAACCCTAGCAACCATTGGCGATCGCCTACTTTGATCGGACGGGTATAAGCGGTGGAGTTACGGCACAACTGTTCGGCTTTGCTCTCAGCTGAGTTTTCCAGGCTGCGGCTTGTCACTACCTTCTCAGTATTGGAGGCGTAAAAAGCTAAGAAACTTTCTTGAACGGGTGCTGAGCGATCGTACAGACAAAAATTTAGGTTGTCTATATTGAGTCCTTTTAAAGAGGTGGTAATGATATCTGCCACTGAATAAACACCAATAATCGCCCCCCAGAAGGACTGGCGACGAGTTTGGGGAGTGTCGTGAGGAGCGTCCTTTTGATAAACTGCCAGTAGAATGGCAAGGCTAGTTTCAGGATGAGGTGGCAAAGGCAGCTGAGTCGTAGCCACTAACTGTCCGGTATCCCGCGTCTTCTCCAGCGCTGCTTTTCCTAGGGGTTCCGAGCTAATATCAAAACCAATCACCTCTCGCTGTGGTGAGAACGTAATCGGATAATAGTTGGAACGCTCTCCAGCTTTGATCGTATTTCCGGCAGGGTCTTGTTCGTAAATGTAGAAATTGGCAAAACCCTCAGCGGCAATAGCTGCTTCGTAGCTAGGTCGTTGAGCAGCAGATAAAGCGTTAATCCAACCTAGGGCTAAAATTCCTGAATGGCGAGAGAGAAAGTGCTGGGTAAACTCCTCATAATCCTGGCGGCTGATCTGCTCGGATGCAGCATAGAAGGCACTAAGCGATACGGCCATATAAGAATATTCATCAGTTTTACGCTGCAATGCGGTCGCTAGGTTGTCGGCTTGTTGTTGGAATTGCAGCTTTGCTTGGTTATTAGCCCACTTCCAGGCGATCGCGCCAGCAGCAGCAGACAAGCCAATTCCCAAACAAAAGGCTAACCCTACCGGAATGTAACGGCGATTCTTGAATATACTGAGCCATTGGTAAGTATTTTTCATTATTTGGAAATAGAAAGAGGGGCTAGGGATAGGGGGGCAGAGGGAGAAATATTTTTATTATTTGGTTGCGCTCTGCTGTTCGCCATTTAAATTTCCGAGACGATCTAAACCGATAAAAAGATTCAGCTTGTTAAAATATGCATTTTAAATGCACAACAGCTTAATGGCGTGAATATAACTTAGGAGCGCCAACTATAAACGGTGTAATTGGCTTAACTGAGTGCCATTCAATGTTGAGACGTTTCTGCCCGTAA
The DNA here is from genome assembly GCA_003505715.1 of Cyanobacteria bacterium UBA8803. Lineage (GTDB taxonomy): Bacteria > Cyanobacteriota > Cyanobacteriia > Cyanobacteriales > Coleofasciculaceae > UBA8803. The sequence goes on from DNXU01000484.1 coordinate 18,027, forward strand.
GTAGAAACACCATCATTTCTCCTTTTCCTTTCACCTTGATGACACCCCGTTCCTGGAGGAGGTACTTATTTCGCAAGCTTTGGTAGGTTGCTTCGGTCACTTGAATAGCACCAGCAATACCGTGAGATTCCATGCGGCTGGCGGTATTTACGGCATCCCCCCACAAGTCGTAAATGAACTTTTTGGTGCCAATTACTCCTGCCACAACTTCGCCTGTATTGATGCCGATGCGGATGTCGAGCTTGGTGCTATGCAATTGATTGAATTGTTTCACTTCCTGCTGCATGTCTAGAGCCATTTCAGCAATGGACTCGGCATGATCTGGGCGCGGTACGGGTAGGCCACTGGCTACCATATAAGCATCGCCAATAGTCTTAATTTTCTCTAATCTATACTTCTCAGTTAGGCGATCGAAAGCTGAGAAAATTTCGTTGAGCAAGTTCACCAGTTCTGTGGGAGAAATTTCGGCAGAAAGCTGGGTAAAGCCAACGATATCGGCAAATAGAATAGTCACTTCCTCAAACCGATCCGCAATGCAGCTGGGTTTTTGTTTCAATTGCTCGGCAATTGGTTTCGGCAAAATATTCAGCAACAAGCGATCGGACTGTTCCTCTGCTCGCTTGCGTTCTGCGTACTCCCACGAGATCCGATAGAACATCTGATTAAATGCCTCCATCACTTCTCCCAATTCGTCCTGACGCTTGACTGATAGCGAGTAGAAATTAGGATTTGCTTTATCCTTGCTAATAGCCTCTGCGGCAGCCATTAAATCGTCACGCAGTCGCAGGATTGGGACAATAGCTGTTGAACCCAACGCCAGCATTGTGGTGCCTGTAACAAAAAAGGAGATGAGAAAAACTAGGCCAGCGATGCGTAAAGTGAAGGCTTGTAACTCCTTTTGAATCGAGGAGGCATCGTGACGAATAATTAAAATATAATCCACTCCGGTTTTCCGAGCTGACCAGGCTATGTCATAGCGGTTACCATCCAGGTAACTCTTGCAAATCATGCAAGTCTCTGTATTTTGTAGGTCAGAGAAGGTAATTTTTGGTGGCTCCCCCAACCTCTCAATCAGTTGCCCGTTAGGACGGTAAAGCGCTACTCCCAGATTTTGGGGATAACTGAGTAGGATTTGGATTTTGTCGAGGAGGATACTCTCAGACTCGCCCTGTTTTTTCCAGCGCACGGTTGAGTTAAAAATGACTTTAGATACTTCCTCCAGTTGCTGGATTAACTCCCGTTCGCGCCTGAAATAGGACGGTACTAAGATAATGGCCTCTATAGCAACAATGCTGGCAAAAACCCAAAAAACAATTTGCCGGGATAAACGGGCCCTAAATAATCCCAATAAGGTGGAAAGCTTAGATGACATCACACTTTTTCCTCTCGTATATCTTAAGAATTAGAGCCGAGAACACCCGTCTGATAGTGATGTCACCCTTGAGGAAGAGAATGAAGGTGTCCTATTGAATAACAGAATTCACTGGCCAGTGTCATCCTACAATAGGGGGATGAGGGAGTGAGGGATGAGGGATGAGGGAT
>DNXU01000642.1:0-653 GCA_003505715.1 Cyanobacteria bacterium UBA8803
CCCACTTTCAAGACAGATCTCAGCGGTTTTATTTAGATCGTTGCAGTTGCTTGAAAGTTTGATATACCTCCGGCAGGCGGTTGTAAATTGCTGCCACTTTCAGAAATAATTTATGGGGAATGGCTGGAATCCCAGAGACGATTGTGCCCGGTGCGACATCATTGTGAATTCCGGTTTTAGCAGTAGCGATCGCACCATCTCCAATTTTCGCCTGATTCGCTATCCCTACCTGACCTGCCAGAATTACACGATTGCCCACTTTCACCCCACCAGCTAACCCAACTTGTGCTGCCATGGCACAGTTTTCCCCTACCTGACAACCGTGCCCGATTTGTACTAGATTGTCAATCTTGGTATTGCGACCAATACGGGTTTCGCCTACAGCTGGACGGTCAATTGTGGTATTGCAACCTATTTCAACGCCATCTTCTAATACGGTACGGCCAGACTGTTCCATTTTAAACCAGCCATTGGGGGTGGGGACGAAGCCAAACCCTTCATCACCGATAACAGCACCACTATGAATTACGCAATTTGCACCGATTTGGCTGCGTTCGTGGATGGTACAGTTGGCGTGTAAAACTGTGCGATCGCCAATCTGTACGTCGGGATAGATGGTGACATTAGCATGGATGCAGGCGCGATCGCCAATT
>DNXU01000642.1:667-9564 GCA_003505715.1 Cyanobacteria bacterium UBA8803
CTGCGATCGCCACATGGGGGCCAATATATACATCCTCCCCTAACTGAGCATCGGGATGAATCACAGCAGTAGGGTGAATTTCAGGTGCTGGTTGCCAGGGTTTGTAGAAGAGAGCGATCGCTTGAGCAAATAAAAGTCGCGGTTCTGAGGCACTAATCCAAGCAATTCCCCGTGCCGTTGCTTGTGCTTGTAAGGCTTCATCTAAGGGCAAAATTAAGGCCGCAGCTGCCGTCTTACCCACCCAGGTCGCAAACTTAGCACCCTCAATATAACTGAGGGTACTGCTTTTGGCTTCATCAATCGGTGCAATACCCCCAATCTCTGGGTCGCAATCTGTGTTATAGATTAGGCTATTGCTGGCTGCTGACTCAAGTTTTTGCACAATTTCGCTAAATTTCATGGTGCGACCTCCCTCAACCTCGATCTACCCTACTGGATTTTCCCCAAGTTTGATATGGAATCCGTAAAAAAGTATCCCATCCCATGTAGGGGCGAGTCGCTGTTTGAATATTGTAGGGTAAACGACAAGATAACTTGACTCGCCCTGATATCAATTCCGGAGAGCTTTGTTTGTATAGCCACAGAATTTCCATTCTGTGGGCAATTCTACCAAACTAGGATGTACCCTTTATTGCCGAACTGGTCCGTTGTAGTCTACTGTTACCATGCCCGTATTACTATCAACTGTGACTACGCTCTCAACATAGTACATCTCAGTAGCGGGTCGGCTACCTTTAAAGGTAAACGTCCAGATCCCAGAACCATTTTCCACATAAGGTGACTCGTTTGCCGGACCGTGCATCGACTGTTCAGCGCGATATCTGCCTAGTCCCCCATTCTCACGTTCAGCAGCTTGGCGTGCTAAGTTCTTGGCACGATTGAGGTCAATACGTAAAGCGATCCCCGTCCCAGTAGATGGTGAAGAAGTCCCAGAGTCTACCTGGGCATTAGCATACACTGCACCCATAGCTAAAACGGTTGCGGTCATTGCAGAAATGATGATGAACTTTTTCATAGTGGTTATCTCCAGTAAGATGTTGCCCTGTTTGGTAAAAAGGCAAGGCTGACTATCCAAAATTATTGAACGAATTCGGAATCTCTCCATTCACCAACCCCTAGAGGTAAAAGCCTTTTAGGGTTAGGCTTTTCCTATCTCTCGGTTGATTTGCTGCACTTGCCCACTAGCCTTCTCCAATCAGGACGATTTAACCTAGGAGTTGTTTCCTATGGCCTGACCAGCTAGCCAAGCAGTTGTCCAGGCACTTTGAAAGTTAAATCCTCCTGTAATCCCATCAATATCCAAGATTTCGCCAGCAAAGTAAAGCCCCGGACAGATCCTACTTTCCATAGTCTTGAAGTCCACTTCTTTTAAACTGACGCCGCCACAGGTGACAAATTCTTCTTTAAAAACGCCTTTTCCGGTAATTTGGTAACATCCTTGGGTGAGTTCTGCGATTAGCTGGTTTAAGCTTTTCTTCGAGAGTTCCGCCCAGCGTTGTTGTTCTCCAATTCCGGCACTAGCAACCAAACTAACCCAAAGCCGTTTGGGGAGGAGAACCGGACAACTCGTAGTAATCTGGCGTTGGGGGAGTTGGGACTTTACATTCAGCAGGAGTTGCCGCAAGCTGTCTTGGCTATGTTGGGGTAGCCAATTTACCGACAAGGGAGTGTGATAGTGGCGATCGCGCAAAAATCTCGCCCCCCAAGCCGAGAGTTTGAGTACTCCAGGGCCGCTTAATCCCCAGTGGGTGATGAGTAATGGCCCCGTTTGTTCTTGCAAAGTTGATCCAGCTTCGGGTAACCGCAGGCAGGCATTACTGACACTGACGCCTGCTAAATCCTGCAAACGGCGATCGGGGATAGTGAAGGTAAATAGAGAAGGAACGGGCGGTTCGATGTGATGGCCTAAAGCTTTAGCCCAACGATAACCCAGAGGGTTGCTACCTGTGGCGATGAGAACGCGATCGCCTATGATAATCTCGCCATTTTTTAACCCAATTCTGAACCGAGAGTCGGGAGTGGCGACGATCGATTGTACCGGAGTGGCAGTGCGAATGTGAACCCCGGCAGCTGTGGCGGCATTAAACAGGCAATCTACTATAGTTTGAGAATTATCGGTAACAGGAAACATCCGCCCATCTGCCTCAGTTTTGAGATGGACGCCTCTTGCTTCAAACCAGGCGATCGTATCTTTAGGTTGAAAGCGGGTAAAAGCACCTCGCAATGCTTTGCTACCTCTGGGGTAAGCTTGGACTAACAAGGCAGGGTCAAAGCAGGCATGAGTGACGTTACAGCGTCCGCCACCAGAGATGCGCACCTTGGCTAACGGCTGTGAAGAGGCTTCTAGTAGAGTAACTTGGGAGTGGGGATAGGCAGTCGCACAAGTCACTGCCCCGAAAAAACCGGCAGCACCACCACCGATCGTCACAATTTTCACAAGGGGCAATGTCTGATACCAACGCGCTGTATTTTCATTCTACGGGTTCAAACTCCGATTTCGCAGCTCCGCACACCGGACATACCCAGTCTTCTGGAATGTCTTCAAAGGCTGTCCCTGGTTCAATGCCACCATCTACATCGCCTTGTTCTGGGTCGTATTCATAGCCGCAAACGGTACAGATATATTTGGTCATTGCGATCGCACTCCTTTAGGTGGTAATTGGTAATGGGTAATTGGTCAGCAATTTCTCACCAATTACCCATCACTCATTACCCTGTAACAGGAGATACATTTTACCATAGATAACTAGGAGACCCCTCCAACCTATCTAATTGGCTGGATTTTGATAAGCTGTTCAGCATTGAAATTGCCGATGCGAGCTAAGCCAGTAAAAGGGTTCAGCCTCTTAAATACCCAGTTGAAATACACAACAGCTTAAATTGATTAAGGCTGTACTCAACGCCCTAAACCTAGTTTGGGTAAGCATTAAAAATTAATTTTGGGATAGGGGTACTAGTATTTTATAGTTACGGCACGAGTATTTACGGGAAAGAAAACTAGGGCTTGTGTACTCAATGTCTAATTCAAGCCACGCTTAAGTTTTAGGCTATGCCATCATTTTTTTTTGAGTACAATCTTGCTACCATAAACGTTTCAATGGATAGAGTAGAACCCTTTCTTAAATTAGTATGAAGAAATCCAAAATTTTCCTGTTAGTTCAGAGAAGCTGGAATAGAGAGGGTAATGTCCGACGGGAAAGCAATTAAATAGTAACAACGGTCACAAAAAAGGAGCATCTAGGTATGCAGGCTACCGAGAACCAATTATCTTGGTCTGACGTTCCAGAAGACGTTAAACACCTTTTGGTACTAGCCTCTGACAGCTGGGAAAATACTGCCCAATCAGAAAAGTATGTCAACGAGGCTTTGCAAAAAGCTGGAGATAATCTAGACGTTCTCGTGGGAGCCTACAGATATTTTTTCTACAAAAGCAATGCCGCGATGGCGCTACAGATTGCCCAAAGAGTTGTTAATAACATTAAACAGCTGGAAAACTTACCAGATGAGTGGGAGCAACTCAAACCTATATTAGTTCGTCGAAAACAGGAAACTCAGATCCGGCTATACTTAAATGCCTATGCCGCTACAGGTTTAGTTCTCGCCAAACTAGGCAACCTAGAAGAAGCCAAACAAATCACTGCCAGAGTGAAAGAACTAGATGAGAACCGAGAATCTTGTGCCACCACAATTTTTGAAGTCTTAACCCGCCCCCCCGAAGACGAAGATTAAAACCTCCGCGTCCCTCTGCGTTAAAAAAAAAGCCCAACTCCCCACTGCAAGGTCAAACTATGATTACACAAGAGCGCCAAGAACTATATTTCAACCTAATCGACCAACTACTCCGCTGTCCAAACGGCCAGGAACCAGAAGTTTTAAATACCCAGTTCGATTTAATTGATGCTGGCTTGGTGCAGACAATGCTGGAAGTAGCAACAGTAATGGCTCACAATGACAATCCAGATGGTGCCCAATTTCTCATGCATGTCGCCCGTCAGCTAGCTAAGCAACTGGGATTGTATCCTCAACTTGAAACCCAGGAGTAAAGATGGAATTAACTACAACTCAGGCCGAACAAATAGCCCTTGACTTCCTCATGGATGATTGGAGCATTCCCCCCGATGACCACCAATGGTTTACCGTTCTCTCCTCTCGTTTTATTGGGGAGAACTGGTACATTGTTGAAATTGGTATAGAAGGATTGCCCGATACGTGGGCAATTCAAGTCTACGACACTGGAGAATGCGATCCAAACTATACTTTTATATCACCCCTGAGTCCTTCAGAAAGCAATAGCGACCTAGCTGATTTCCCAGACTGGATTGCCCAAGTATTAATAGCAGAACGCAAGCATAGATAGACAAGAAGAGGGAGCAGGGAATGGGTAATGGGGAAGATAGACATTTCACAATTAATTCAAATTCTGAACTCCTGAACTCCTGTATTTTTATCCCAACTTTGCGTACTTTGCGTTTAAATTCAACCCTTATCTACTGCTATGAAACTAACACTCAGCAAAATAACCTGTGATTGGATGCTCCGCAACGGCTATAACCCTGCTGATTTAAATCAACGGGGTGAAAATGGCGATACAGCATTAATGAAAGCCACCAGAGCCGGAGTTACTGGCGTTGTCCAAGAATTAATCGATCGCGGCGCAGATATCAATGCTATAAATAACGACGGCAACAATGCTCTCTGGTTTGCTTGTTTTGGCGATCGCTTCGATTTAATTCATACCTTGATTACCTTTAACATCAATATCGACAACCAAAATGATAATGGAGCCACGGCTTTAATGTATGCGGCTTCTGCGGGAAAGACAGATATCGTTAAACAGCTTCTGCAAGCTGGAGCTAATCCAGAACTGCAAAATTTAGATGACTTTAAAGCCGTAGATTTCGCCAGTAACGCCGACATTTTAAGGATTTTACTCTATGCTACAAACCCAAATCACCGGAAAAGCCTATCATGACGCGACGAAGCATTCCTACTTATCCGTGTTGATAGATCCTAATTATGTGGATGCATCAACCCAACCGACGGCCTTGAAATTTTATCCAAAGTTTTATCGGCGCTTTCCCCTAGAAACAGATAATTCTCTTCATTCCTTTATCCGTTTAACGAGTACAATTACTTTTAAGAAAAATTACAAAGATGGGCTTTATGCTCTAAGAGTTAACCCCTCAGCTGGGGCTTTATACCCCACAGAATTGTACGTGCAGGTCAGAGGAATTAAGGGAATGATAGATGGCATCTACCATCTAGAGGTCGCTACGGATTCTCTTACCCTGATCTATGAGTTAATTGATGATGGCCTAGAAGCTTATATTCTGCCCAATCATTTTGAACGATGAAGAAACCGTTCCTTCCACCAGATGATTTGCCTCCTGCCCAACCCACAGGAGTTGATGGTAGACTGCGTCAACAACTTGATGAGGCAACGGGCACACTCTTTTACGAAGCTTGCGATCCCGATACGAAAGCCCTGTTGTCGAGTTGTGAGTGGTATATCACCACCCATGCCAGGGCGCTAACACTTGCGATCGCCTGTCCAGATCGGGAAACCAACTGGCGAGTACTGCACCATGTTGTGCCGTTAGCAACTTTACTAGAGCAATTTTCCAGTACTGCAAAAATCCGCGTTTATCCTCCCGTTGGGTTGGGGACACCGTTTGAAATTCGGGTTGATGAACGCTCTGTTTATGAGGGAAAGGATAAGGGATGAATGGGAGAGGGACGAAGAGCAGAGAAGTTCTCCTTAGATTTGTAAGATACTTAATAAAAGCAGAGTTTAGGAGGCTGTGGGTATGGCTCCAACATCTAATGGAAAGACAGCTATTATTCGCACAGAGCGTGGATTGACAATCTCAGGTACGCGCATCACACTTTATGACATAATGGACTACCTGACAGCTCAGTACCCTCCAAAGTTCATCCGTTCTCTCTTTGATCTTACAGATGAGCAAATTAATATCGCCCTATCCTATATTGAGGCAAATCGCGCCGAAGTCGAAGCAGAGTATCAAGTTGTTCTGAAGCAGGCTGAGGAAAATCGACAGTACTGGGAGGAACGCAATCGTGAGCATTTTGCCCGTGTTGCGGCAATGCCACCCAAACCAGGTCGAGAGGCTCTTTGGACTAAACTCCAAGAGCAGAAAGCTAAACATGAACTAGAAGCATGAATTTTCTTGTAGATCATAATCTGGGTGGACATGCAGAGATTTTATTAGGCAATATTGCGAGCCAAGGTTGGTTAGAACTACTCCCAATTCGTTTCATTACCTTCAAAGAGATGAATTTATCGATCGACAGTAATGATCGAATTGTTTGGCGGCTTGCTCAGGCAAATCAGATGATTTTACTTACCGCTAACCGAAGTATGAAGGGTTATGATTCTCTAGAACAAGTTCTCCGAGAAGAAAATACGGTAGAGTCTCTGCCTGTCATTACAATTGGAGATGCCGATCGATTGTTAGCAGATCGCATCTACCGAAATCGCTGTGTTGACCGTATTCTTGAAATATTACTGGATATCGAAACCTGGATGGGTACTGGTCGTCTTTTTGTCCCGTAATTTAGCCGCATAAATTGAGCGATCGGTCGTTTCAATTGTAGGGGCGACCCGCTGTTTAGGATTAGGTAGACACCAATAGAATTTATCGGGTCGCCCTGGATGAAATTAAGGTTAAAGGTGACCCAAGTCAAGTAGAAGGGCGAGTCAAGTTACCTTATCGCTGATGAATAATATCTTCACAGCGACTCGCCCCTACAGGTATCCTCTATATCCTATATATATTTCGTCCATCGAAACGTCTCTACCCGTCCGAGCTATTAGATAGGTTTGACTCAATCAGATCTAATTGTATTTGCCCTAACTCATCACTCAAACCAAGCCCAATACCTTCCTCAACAACGCTTGGTCTTCCGGCTTGGGCGATAAACGGCCATTCTCCAAATCGCGAATCCAGCTTTGACTTTTCCCAGTCATCTGGGCTAAAAGTCTTTGACTCATACCGCGACGTTTTCGGGCATTAGCAATTTGTTGAGCAGATAAGGCTGTAGTCGTCTTGGCTTTTTGCCGTTTGCTATTTCTACGCTGTTTCTTATTTTCCAATTTAGCCAGTTGCTCCTCCCACTCAACTGGGAGATCGAACCCTAAAATCCGAGCTTCCATTAAGAGATTCCACTTGCCACGGGGGCCAGAGTCCGTCAACCTTTGGTTGCTGCTACCATCATTAATCCAAAAGTCTAAGGCCGCCTCGGCATCATCGGGAAGGCCATCTAACTTAGCCCACAAAGGCTGAATTTCTGGTTTATATGTGATAGGATCGAATACAGGTTTGATGCCATAATGGTTAAGAACTTCTAGATCGCTTTCAAACGAGCGCAATAGCTGCTTTCTTACCTCTCTTTGCGATGACGCTTGCTGGAGCTTCTCCTGTCCGTAGGCAATGCGCATTAAGGTCGGGATCGTGATGCAGCACTCCTTGCCCATTTTGATTTTAAACAGCAACCACAGCATAATCCGTACCGCACCTCGGTGTTGCTGCCAATTGGTCATGACCGTGTTGAGCAGAAATTTGGGTAAGGTGCCGTACTGATAGAAAGCTATGCGCTTTTTGTAGCCTTGTCGGTTTAAGAAGTACTTCGCCCAAATTCCCGGTCGGACTCGAAACGTTAAGCCAACAAGATGTTTGGCACCTAGAGGGTCTTCCTGAAAATGGTGCTTAATTTCCAGCAGCTCCCATAGGGGACTTTCTTCAATAAAGAATCCTGGGACACGGCCTTGCTGCGGCCAGTTAAGGGATAGGGTAATTTTACAAGGCTGTTGAGCCAGGGTTTTAATTAGAGTCAGCTTGGTAGTTTTGCTCAAGTCTTTGCGTTTGTCTAATCCTAAATACTTCTCAATTTGGCGATCGCTAATGACAAAGTCTTGTTCCCAAGGTTTATCTAAGGTTGTAGCATAAGCGGCGTAAATCAGATGCAAACAAGCCGCTCGCATGTCTATGCTTTCAATAGCATTACTACCAGCTTCATCCTCAATAGCATGGGGACGATCTACTTCCAGATTCTCAGTAATCTGGAAGATAATAGACCCTCGACCTTGCTTAACCGAGCGCTCGTAATAAAGTTTTCCCTCAGCATCGGTTTGCCAAGGTAAAATTGTGACGCTGGTCAGTAGATTGCAGGCTTCCCAAACCACCATTGAAGAGGCAAAGGGATTGTTCTTCCCATTCGGAAAAAGGTTGGAGCTCGTCGATATTTTTGTATCAGTTTTACATCGACCCTTTTTCGCCTGTAAAGGAATCGGACTACTAATCGGACATTGGACTACGCATTGAGGCTCAGGGTAATAACTTTTACAGCTATTACAAAGACCTGCCTCAATCCAATATTGCTCATCATTAATTTGGATTGCACCCGTAGGACATAAGGGTTGGCAAGTACCACATCCAAAACAACTATCAGGAATAGTGTAGGCCATAGTTATGTCACTTATTTCATGAACACGATGAGGGCAAAATTGGCAAGTTGTTATTAGGTTGATTACCAGCCAACTCATTAAAACTTGCACGTCAAGAAGACAAGCTTAATAACCCTGAAAAGGGCTATGGCTTATCTAGCAAATATGCATTCGAGTTGATTTGATAAGTCTCAAGATTCTAATAGCTTAAACTCTTCATAAATGTTAAATTTGTTCACGTTAATCATTTTAAGCTTATTTAATTATCTTTTAATTTTTTGAATAGGAGAGTTTAATCTGAAAATAGGGGGAAGGGAATAGGGGAAGTAGGATTTTCATTAGCTCTCTTGCAAAAGCGTCTACTTTGGTAAGAAATTCCCTAGTACAAGGATAAAGAATCACTAAACAATATTAATCCCTCATCCCTCATCCC
>DNXU01000036.1:0-1508 GCA_003505715.1 Cyanobacteria bacterium UBA8803
ATTCCCAATTCCCCATTCCCCATTCCCCATTCCCCATTCCCCATCCAAATAACTCAAAAACAGCAATATCCTTCTAGGAATTCTGGCTTCATGTTTTCTAAGCAGATAACCGAATCAAAAACCTTCAACTGGTTTCAGGAACGTCTGGAAATTCAGGCATTAGCCGACGACGTTACCTCTAAATACGTACCTCCCCACGTTAATATCTTTTACTGCCTGGGTGGGATTACTTTGACTTGCTTTATAATCCAGTTTGCCACTGGATTTGCGATGACCTTTTACTACAAGCCGACGGTTGCTGAGGCGTTTACCTCCATCCAGTACTTGATGACTGAGGTGAACTTCGGCTGGCTCATCCGTTCCGTCCACCGTTGGTCTGCCAGCATGATGGTGCTGATGATGATTTTGCATATCTTCCGGGTTTACCTCACTGGCGGGTTCAAAAAACCCCGGGAACTCACCTGGGTGACTGGTGTGATTCTGGCAGTGATTACCGTTTCCTTTGGCGTTACGGGCTATTCACTACCTTGGGACCAAGTTGGTTACTGGGCTGTTAAGATTGTCTCCGGTGTTCCTGAAGCGATTCCGGTTGTTGGTTCTTTAATCGTTGAACTAATCCGGGGCGGCACTAGCGTGGGACAAGGCACCCTGACTCGCTACTATAGCCTACACACCTTTGTCCTACCTTGGCTGATTGCTGTCTTCATGCTGTTGCACTTCCTCATGATTCGCAAGCAGGGCATTTCCGGTCCATTGTAAGGATTTTAATCATAACTGTGCTAATCACTGCTTACCCTTTGTTGATTGGAGAATAATCTAACGATGGCAACTCTCAAAAAGCCGGATCTGAGCGATCCAGTATTACGCGCCAAACTGGCTCAGGGGATGGGTCATAACTACTATGGCGAACCAGCGTGGCCCAATGACCTCCTCTATACCTTCCCCATCGTGATCATGGGGTCGATCGCTTTGTGTATTGGTTTGGCTGTACTCGATCCAGCCATGGGTGGCGAACCTGCAAATCCCTTTGCCACACCTTTAGAAATCCTGCCGGAATGGTATTTATTTCCAGTTTTCCAAATCCTGCGGGTTGTCCCGAATAAATTGTTAGGGATCGCCGCTATGGGGTCAATTCCTTTAGGTCTCATGCTGGTGCCCTTTATTGAGAACGTCAACAAGTTCCAAAATCCCCTGCGCCGTCCCGTGGCGACGACAGTGTTCTTAATTGGCACCTTGTTTACCCTCTGGTTAGGTATTGGTGCCACCTTCCCCATCGATAAGTCCTTTACTCTCGGTCTTTTCTAAGACACCAATTGCTGAATCTCTACGCCTGTAAGGGCATTAGCAGTATTTGAGTACTACTAATGCCCTTACAGGCGTAAATATGACTTACGCAAAGCCTCTATTAGTAGGGTGTGTTATGTGAAAGCTCTCCGCACCATTACCGCTATAGCATTTTTATTTGAGAAGTAAACATCTGTAAGGTCTAATATCTGTAGGGGCGGGTT
>DNXU01000036.1:1560-3025 GCA_003505715.1 Cyanobacteria bacterium UBA8803
GGAGGAGGGCGAGTCAATAGATTGAATCGTTTACCCGTTAATCCGTTACCAAATCCGTAGCTAAAAAATATCCCACCAGATATAAAGAACCGCACAGAACAATCAAATTATCTGGCTCATCCGCAGAGTTGGAAACAGCAACATCAAGAGCAGTTGCCAAGTTGGGATAACTAAAACATTCAGCGAGTTCTGGGCAGATCTCTCGAGCGATCGCTTCCAGGGTATCCGGTGCAGCGCTACTACGATCCGGGACTGGTACTAGGTAGAGGCGATCGCTAGGTCGTAGTAAGGCGCGGAAGATGTCAGCGTGGTCTTTAGTAGAGAGGATACCTACCACCCAGGTAATAGGAGTATTCAGAGTATCAACATAGTGGCGCAAAGCTTGGGCGGCAGCTGGGTTATGAGCACCGTCAAGTAAGAGGCGATGACCTTGCCAAGTTGTCCATTGCAGGCGTCCCCGCCAGGTAGTTTGTGCCATACCGGAGGCGATCGCATCTGGGGAAATGTGCCAGCCTCGGGCAACTAGGGTTTGTAGGGTAGCGATCGCGATCGCGGAGTTGGTTAACTGGATCTGACCCGGTAAGGGTAAGGGATACTCAATACCTTGATAGCAAGCCCGCTTCCCATTCTCCATCTCTACGGCGGGTTCTACCCAAATTACTGGGCAATCTAGTTGTTGAATGCGCTTTTCCACTACATGGCAGGCTTCTGGCGGCAATGGGCCAAGGATGGCGGGACAGTTAGGTTTGAGAATTCCGGCTTTTTCGGTAGTAATGTCGGCTAGGGTAGGGCCAAGGACTTGCCAATGTTCGCGGCTGATGGAGGTGATGATGGTGGCTAAGGGGCGATCGCAAACGTTGGTAGCGTCTAACCTGCCGCCTAGTCCAACTTCGATGATGGCGATATCGACTTGTTGCTGGGCGAAGTACAGCCAAGCGGCAGCGGTAATGATTTCAAATTGAGTGGGCGAGTCTTGGCTATCTTCTGGAATAGCGGCTTGGACTTGTAGGAGAAGTTGGGTTAGGGTTGCCGAGGCAATAGGTTGTTGGTTAAGGCAAATGCGTTCCGTCCAGTCGATGAGATGGGGTGAGGTGTAGCGTCCAACTCGATAACCTGCGGCGGTGAGAACGGTGGAGAGGTAGGCGCAAACGGAACCTTTACCATTCGTTCCGGCTACGTGAATGACTGGAACTTGGTGATGGGGGTTGCCTAAGTTAGCGAGAAGTTCTTGAATGCGTTCTAAGCCAAGATGGACGCCAAAGCGTTGGTAAGGTTGAAGGAGAGAGTCAATGTTCACCATAGATAACTTCTTTTGACGTACTTTTCAATCTTTACGTTCTTCGCGCTTGACTTGGCGTTACTTTGCGTTAAAACTGTTAAGAAACATATTCTTTTTGCCTTCTGCCCTCTATCAGAAGCTAATCACTGCTCAAACGTACAAGCATGTCCGGTTGATTAACCATAA
>DNXU01000458.1:0-581 GCA_003505715.1 Cyanobacteria bacterium UBA8803
CATCACCCCCTCACCCCCTCACCCCGACTTAGTTATTGAGCCGACTGGCGATGGTTGCCAGGAACTTATCTACATTAAAAGGTTTTAGGATATAGTCATGAATTCCTAGTTCTCTAATTCTCTGAAGGTTGCTCTTATCCGCGCTCGCTGTCAGGAACATGAAAGGGATGGTAGCGGTTATTGAATCTTGACGTAATGCCTCCAATACACCATAGCCGTCAAGCTCTGGCATCATTACGTCGCACAGGATCAAATCTGGTTGATAATCTTTTGCCAACTCTACCCCTAAGTGGCCGTTCTCTGCGCCTACAGCTTCAAACCCTTCAATTTCAAGCAGTTCGATCAGATTGTCTCGGATAAACGCCTCATCCTCAATGATCAAAATTTTCTTCATCTATAGACCTCCACAGCAATTTACTTTTCTTCGCAATCCTCTTCCCTAATCCCACAATCGTTTGAAGCTAATCTAGGGGGAGTCGTCCATTTACAGATGTTGCTAAAGACATTTGCTAGAAAGTTGATGATATGATAACCAACTTCTGCCTGTAATCTGAAAATAGGAGGGAGGAGGGATGAGGGAT
>DNXU01000458.1:603-3280 GCA_003505715.1 Cyanobacteria bacterium UBA8803
GGATGAGGGATGAGGGGGAGAAAAAAGGCTCCAGCTGAAAGGAGATTTTGGGCGGATCGACAATGCAACAATATCTGCACGTACTAAGGTTGTTCTGGAGTACCGCGATCGCTGCGGAGCTAGAATATCGACTTAATTTCCTGATTGCTACCTTAAGCAGCTTGGGCAACCTAATTGGCAGCCTGTTCGGGCTATTTCTGTTCTATCGCACTGGTTACAAGTTTCAAGGGTGGAGCTGGGAGGAGGCACTGCTAATTCTCGGTATCTTTACTTTACTGCAAGGCTTTTCGGCTACGTTTCTCGTCCCTAATCTAAACCGCATTGTCGAACACGTTCAGCAGGGTACTTTGGACTTTGTACTCCTAAAGCCCATTAGCTCTCAGTTCTGGCTATCTTCCCGTACCCTGTCACCGTGGGGGTTGCCGGACTTAATCTTCTCAGGTGTGTTAATTGGTTATGCGGGTGGACGGCTCAACTTGAGTATCGCTGACTACCTGCGCAGTTCCATACCCCTCTTTTTTGGTCTGGTTAGCCTCTACAGTCTCTGGTTTATGCTGGGAGCGACTAGTATTTGGTTTGTCAAAATCTATAACGTTACTGAGGTACTCCGAGGTTTGCTCGAAGCTGGCCGCTTCCCGATGGTGGCTTATCCGGCGAGTTACCGCTTCTTCTTTACCTTTATCGTACCAGTAGCGTTCCTGACAACCGTTCCTGCTGAAGCCATGCTCGGTCGCAGTCAAATGGTTTGGGTGGTTGGTGCTGGTATGCTGGCCTTGGGGTTACTGTTAGCTTCTGGTATTTTTTGGCGATTTGCACTGCGTTTTTACACCAGTGCTTCTAGTTAGAAAATAGGGAGAGCGATGAGGGAGGAAGAAGGATTTTCATCCTTTTATTAGGAGTGACAGCTCATCAAGTTTATCCCCTATTCCCTATCCCCTATTCCCTATTCCCTATACAATATGCGATCGCAATGGGACTGCCTGTTACAAAATCTGGGAGAATGGCAAGGTTCATTCACCCGCTTCTCACCCCAAGGAGAACAGTTGGAAGATACACCAACTGTGGTCAGTTTTGAAGGACTTAATGAGAATAAAACTATTCGTCAAATTGTTCGCCGTCTGCCACCAGATCGACCAGTAGAAGAAAAGGTTTTAGAATACAGTTCTCTAAGCCGCAGCATCCTGTTTTTTGAAAATGGTGCGTTTTCCCAAGGCTCGATGCAGTGGGGGCCATTTTCAGAATTTGGTGCAGAACTCGGCTTAATTGAGGGTAATCGCCGCCTGCGTTTAGTGCAGTTATTTAATAAAGAGAGCCAGCTGTACCAACTAACACTGATTCGAGAAAAGCTGGCAGGGACAGATACCCCAGAACATCCTCCCCTAACTGTAGAGCAATTGCTGGGAGAATGGCAGGGAGAGGCAATGACCATTTACCCGGATTGGCGATCGCCTGACACCTATCCCACCCGGTTGATCGTTCAGCGCCAACAGAGCGATCGCTTAGTCCAAGAACTCACTTATGGTACGGGGCCATCAGCACGCACGATCGCTTCTAGCGCTAGAATTAACGGTTCAATTCTCCATTTCGACCAAGGGACGTTACCTGTTCAAGTTTTGCTACTACCTGATGGAGCTTCTTCCAACTGTCCGCTAACGGTTAAACCCGGTCATGTCTTTGTCCTTGAGGTGGGTTGGTTGGTACAACCCAACCAGCGCCAGCGGCTGATCCGCACTTACAACGAGCGCGGGACATGGGTGAGTTTGACATTGGTGACAGAGCAAAGAGTGAAAAATTGAAAACGGATTTTCCGTTAGATCCACAGATATATTGATTTGTCAATCACTATATCCGTGGAGTCAGTGTCTGCCTTTTTGCGATTAATTTAGAAGAGAGACAGGGAGCGAGGTGAAAATGTGATGGAGACCAAGAAACTTGGCAATACGGATGTTAGCATTAGCGCTATGGGTTTGGGTGGTATGCCGATGTCTTTGAGTAGTAGACCACCAGAATCAGAAGCGATCGCAGTTATTCATAAAGCTCTCGATCTGGGCGTCACTCTGATTGATACAGCGGACTCCTATTGTAAGGATGAATCTGACAAACATCATAATGAGCGATTAATTGCCAAGGCTCTCCAGCAATACCCAGGTGATACCAGCCATGTTACTGTTGCCACTAAGGGAGGTTTGATGCGACCTCACGGCAACTGGACTCGCAACGGTAACCCCGACCATTTGCAGCAAACCATCCGTATTAGCTTTGAAGCGCTAGGGGGGTCAAAACCGATCGATCTTTGGCAGTACCACGCGCCTGATCCCAATTACACGATAGAGCAAGCTCTAGCACCAGCTAAGGAGGCAGTAGGTAGGGGTTTAATTCGGTTTGTGGGTGTCTCTAACTTTTCTGTTGACCAAATCAAGCGTGCCCGAGATGTAGTGGAAGTGGTTTCGGTTCAGAATCAGTACAACCCCTGGTATCGGCAACCGGAGTTTGATGGGGTTTTGGAATACTGTGAAACTGAAGGATTAACTTTTTTCCCTTGGAGTCCCCTAGGCGGTAGCCGTCGGGTTGGCAATTTAAAGGATATTTTGGTTATTGCCCAGTTGGCTGAAGAAAAAGGGGTTTCGGTCTATCAGGTTGTCTTGGCGTGGCTGCGAGCTAAATCCCCCTGCATTGT
>DNXU01000368.1 GCA_003505715.1 Cyanobacteria bacterium UBA8803
CCTCACCCCCTCACTCCCTCATCCCCTCACTCCCTCATCCCCTCACCCCCTCACTCCCCAAATTTCTCTATCGACGATAAATCCGCCCTACCCAAGGTTGGAGGGGAGCAACTCCACGCTCAACTGGGTGTCAATATAATCAACTGCTGCTTGAGGAGCGATCGCACTCCTTCCAATCCCAACGGTACATCAGCCAAAATCTCTGCTAAGGTGCGCTGTCTGGTAGAGTTGGCATCGCAGGCTTGCAGGAATTCAAATTCTGCTGGTGATAGGTTGGTAATCTGATAATCGTAATTGAATACGCACTGACTGGGCCATCCCTCCATGCAGGGATGACGTTCGGGAATGGCTGCTAAGAGTATCTCATCTACTGACCAGTCTGCTTTGGGTAGGGGAGGGCGTCCCAGAAAGAACTCGTAATGGGAAACTTCCGGATCTAATAGCTCAATTAGTCGGTAGACTTGGCGATCGCTCAACCCCTGAGTTCGTGCCATCAATTCGGGATTTTTCCCCAACAATCGCTCCAAGTCCCAGTAACTGGGATTGGAAAAGCCAATAAACTCTAAACCCGACGCCTCAATCAGTTCAAACAGCGTCTCGATGTTGTAATCAATCTCTTGGGGATGCAGGTACATATCCGCAAAGTTGGCATCCCTTTGATTTTCCAAAGACCAGCGTTCCCGCTCGCGCTTGACAATTCGGTTATTTTCTGGTAGAACTTCAAACAACTGACGCCCCACCTTAACACCATCCTGGTAGTTGCCCTTTTCTTCCCCTTGGAGGAGAGCGATTGCTTTCTGCATGAGTTGGATTTCCCATCGTCCTAACTCGGCATAGACAAAAACATGCATCAAGCCGCCAGGAGCTAGCTTTTGCGTCAGTGCCTGAATGCCACCAATGGGATCGGGCAAATGATGCAGCACTCCTACGCAGTTAATCAGATCGAACTCACCCTCGATTTGCCCTACCTCGTACAAACTCAGGTGATGGAACTCTACCCCCTGTGCTCTTGAACGGCAACAGCGCTCTCGCGCCACTGCTAGAGCACCTTCACTCAAATCGATTCCCACCACCGACGCTTCGGGATTGAGATGCACTAAATACTCCGTCCCCACTCCCGTGCCGCACCCTGCATCCAGAATGCGGACATCTTGCTTCTGAGGTTTTTGACCCGTACAAAAACTGTAAGCCGCTATCCAATTCCAGCGCCAGTTGTATCCCGGCGGCGGCTCATCCAGCAACGGCTCTGGCGGAAAGGGGTAAGTATTGTAAAGCTGCTCTACAGCAGCGATCGTCTTTTGATTTGTCATTTGTTGTTGATTTTTGCCTGGTTGCCATTTATTAATTGTTATCACAAAGGGTTAACAGCCAATAACAAATAACACCAGCACCTGTAACAAAACTTATGGTTTTTCTCAGCAAGGCGGGTCTAAATCCATTATTATGACTCTGTGATGACTCTATAAAAACCCTAAGGGGTATTCTATACGTTTCTTAACAAACAGGTTAAGGAGATCCGAAACGTTTTAATCTAGAGGCTGACCTGCTTTAGCTAGGCCATTGGTTTATTGAAGGTGTTAGAGGGATATCTTGTCGGTGTTTTAGCATAGCAACAAGTCCCATGCCTAAGCCTAAGATAAGCGACAGTGACCTGCCTTGGCACCCTGGTCAGACTTAACACATGATTCAATTGTCGATGGGAGCGTTGGAAAACAAATGAGTGTTAAGGCAAGTGGTGGAAGCTCAGTTGCACGTCCGCAACTCTATCAAACAGTACCAGTTGCAACCATTATCCAAGCGGAACAGCAAGATCGGTTTCTCGCTAGGGGTGAGCTAAGTGAGCTTGCCGAATACTTCCGTTCTGGTAGTAAGCGTATAGAGATTGCCAATACGATCACTAGAAACTCCGACCTGATCGTGTCCCGCGCTGCTAACCGGATTTTTGTGGGTGGTTCCCCCATGGCTTATCTGGAAAAGCCTCGGGAAGAACCCACACCGGAGATGGCAATGGCAATCGGTGGCGCGGCCACCATGGATACGAGAGAATCCATGAAATTGGGAACCGCTACCTATGTAGAAAGCGGTGGGGGATTTTTTGAAGGTTTCCGAGGCATTTTCAGCGGCTCGAGTAGCGGTCCTGCCCCCTCAGGTTTCCGACCAATTAACGTTGCTCGCTACGGCCCGAAAAACATGCAGAAGTCCCTGCGGGACTTATCCTGGATGTTGCGCTACGTCACTTACGCGATCGTAGCTGGCGATCCCAACATTATTATTGTCAACGTCCGTGGGCTGCGGGAAATTATCGAAAATGCCTGTTCTGGAGATGCCACACTACTGGCACTACAGGAAATGCGCGGCGCATCCCTGGGGTATTTTAAAAATGATGCCGATGCCGCTGCGATTGTGGCTCAGTATTTTGAGATCGTCATCAATGAATTTAAAGCCCCCAATCCAGCAGATAAGGTACGGCAGCGTCCTTCTATTGACCAACAAGGGTTGCAGTTGCCTCAAAGCTACTTTAATGCTGCTGAGCGGCGTCCTAAGTTCGTGATGAAGCCCGGTTTATCGGCTTCAGAAAAGAACGAAGTGGTGAAAGCAGCCTATCGGCAAATCTTTGAACGCGACATTACCCGCGCCTACAATCAATCCATATCTTATTTAGAATCTCAGGTGAAAAATGGCGACATCTCCATGAAGGAGTTTGTCCGCCGCGTTGGTAAATCACCCCTTTATCAGCAGCAATTTTACCAACCCTTCATCAACAGTCGCGCTCTAGAACTGGCGTTCCGCCATTTCCTCGGTCGCGGTCCGTCGTCTCGAGAAGAAGTTCAGCAATACTTCTCCATTGTCTCCAGTGGTGGTTTAGCTGCTCTAGTTGATGCGTTGGTAGATTCCCAAGAATACTCCGACTACTTTGGGGAAGAAACCGTCCCTTACCTGCGCGGGTTAGGTCAAGAGGCTCAAGAATGCCGCAACTGGGGGATGCAGCAAGATTTGTTCAACTACAGCGCTCCCTTCCGCAAGGTGCCCCAGTTTATTACCACCTTTGCTAAGTACGAGCAACCGCTGCCTGAACAGCACCCCTACGGATCGGGTAACGACCCCTTAGAAATTCAATTCGGCGCGATCTTCCCCAAAGAAACTCGCAATCCCAGTAACCGACCAGCATTCTTTGGCAAGGATACCAGGCGCATCCTGATCCACCAAGGGCCAGCAACTAATAATCAAACTGGTAATCCCAAGGCACGAGGCGAGTTTCCCGGTACTCTGGGGCCGAAAGTTTTCCGCTTAGACCAAATTCCCAGTAAGAAGGCAGCGAGCATCAAGTTTGCCGAAAGCTCGACTCAAAAGGTGATTCGGGCCTGTTACCTGCAAGTATTTGGTTGTATGCCCTATGAAGGCGAACGCCTGAGCGTGGCAGAAATTAAGCTGGAAAACGGCGATATTACGGTGCGGGAGTTTGTCCAGATGCTAGCGAAATCCGATGGGTTCCGCAAGCGCTTCTGGACGCCCCTGTATGTGATGAAGGCAGTGGAGTATATCCATCGGCGTCTGTTAGGTCGTCCTACTTACGGACGCGCCGAAGCAAACAAGTATTTTGATATCAGCGCTAAACAAGGCTTCTACGCCTTAGTTGATACTATTATCGGCAGCATAGAGTACGCTGAAGCGTTTGGGGAAGATACCGTTCCCTACGAGCGCTACGTGACTGCGGCAGGTGCAGCGTTGCGATCGCTCCGAGCTGGTAGTATTCGCGAAGATGTCGGCACTATACCGACTCAACCCGCAGCACCAACCTTTGTCGAGTTGGGTACGGTGAAGGAAACCCGGACAGAACCCGATATTCAATTCCGGATTAATCAAGGCGTCAGCGTCCAGCGCCAGCAAACGAAGATCTTTAAACTAATAGATCTCAACGATAAGCCAGCGCTGAAGATCCTGATTGGGGCAGCGTATCGGCAGGTATTTGAGCGCGATATCGAACCCTATGTCGTCAGAACTCAATTCTCCAAGCTGGAAAGCCAGCTGAGCAACGGCGAAATTAACGTCAAGGAGTTTATTGAAGGGATCGGCTGTTCAGAACTCTATCNNCTCTATATTAAAGAGTTCTACGCGCCTTACCCGAATACCAAGGTGATCGAGCTGGGAACCAAGCATTTCTTGGGCCGCGCTCCGGAAAATCAGAAGGAGATCCAAAAATACAATCAAATGCTGGCATCTCAGGGTATCCGTGGCTTTATCGGTGCCTTAGTGAACAGTATGGAGTATGCCCAGGTGTTTGGCGAAGATACGGTGCCCTACCGTCGCTTCCCCACCTTACCCGCAGCCAACTTCCCCAACACCGAGAAACTCTATAACAAGCTCACCAAGCAAGATGCTCAGCTCATCGTGCCTAGCTTTGAGCCAGTGAGTTCCCGCGTGGATGCCGCGACACTGCCACTTACAGGTAAGGCGATCGCGGATATGGCAGCGAAAGAAAAGCCAGCATTTGTCGAATTGGGTCGTTCCGTACCTAAGGGTAACGAACAACCTGTGAGCGTGGGCCTAAAGAGTCGCAAACCAGCGCGGATCGTGCGTCTGGCACCAGGTGCCGATCGCACAGAAACAGCCTTAGCGATCGAAGCCATCTACGCCCAAGTGATGGATGTCTGGACGGGCGAAGTGCCTCAAGACTACCGACGTGCCGATCTAGAAACCCAACTCAGCAATGGTGAAATTTCAGTACGCCAGTTCATCAAAGCCTTAGCCTGTAGCGATAGCTACCGCCAGCGCTTCTACTCGCCCTATCCAAGTACCAAGGTGATCGAGTTCTTATTCCGCCACTTGCTAGGCCGTGCCCCTGCCACTCAGACTGAGATTCAGGAGTATACCAAGCTGATGGCTGAAAAAGGACTCAATGCTGCCGTCGCGGCGATGGTGGATAGTCCAGAGTATGTTCGTTTCTTCGGAGAGTGCGTGGTGCCCTACCCTCGCGTTCCCTCCTTGCCTGCTGGCAACTACTTGGGCAGCGTAAAAGCGATCTCTGAGGAGTAAGGGAACTCTTCTTAACAGGGAATAGGGAATAGGGAATAGGGAATAGGGAATAGGGAGAAGAGTTTTCATAGGTACTGTTTTATACAGTTCATAAGGGCTACT
>DNXU01000021.1:0-1907 GCA_003505715.1 Cyanobacteria bacterium UBA8803
TGATGTCCATGTATCCCACGCCTCCCCTATCGGGGTAGGACGTGGGACTTATAGCCTCCCCCAGACCCCCACCAAAAGTTAAAACATCTGGCAATGTTGCTCGCTCCATAGGCTGCTTGTAGAGTGTACTATCTGGCTTCAATCGTAGCAGGCTTTCCGCACCCCGGATTACTTTGTATTCGATCCGTTTGACCCCAATAACCAACTGAGTGCATCTCAATTGCTGACCTTAGAAATGCTGGTATGGCTGTTGCAATTCCATAAACAGCTATCTAATTTCCCTATTTTTTGAAAAAATCAAGGTTAATCAAGCTTTTTGGCCGCTTGTCACCTCGTCAGGCTGGCTATATTCGAGGTTCTGCGAAAAAGGATAAGTTGAGCCTGATAACTAATCACAGGATAAAAATATTTTCCCTCTCCGTATTTTCAAGCTAGATAATAATGAAAATGACAGCTAAACTCCCGATTTCTATTAGTTTGCTCTTGATATTGACAGCGGTGGGTGGGGAACTCAACCGCGATCGCCAATTCCTGATACCTGCTGCCAAGGCTGCCTCTAGCAAAGTTGCCAACGGACAGATTATCCAGATTAATGGTGAAGTGAAGCTCGATCGAGCTGGGCGTGTCATTCATCCTAAAACAGGTACGCTAGTTTATCCAGGGGATAAGTTGCTGACTGCCAACGGGGCGAAAGTTCTGTTGCAATGTGCTGACTTAACTATACAGTCAGTGCAGGCAGGGCAGAACGAAGTGAATGGCTGTGCTTCAGAAACCGAACAAGCTGAATGCACCCCTGGTACCTATAAGTGCCCTCATCGCAGTGATCGGATTGCCTGGAGCGATCGCCTAGATCGTATTCCCTACATTATCAGTCCCCGTCGAACAGCGTTACTCAATCCCAAGCCAATCCTCCGCTGGCATCCCGTAGCAGGGGCAAAGAGTTATACCGTCACCTTGGAGGGGGATGGAGTGCAATGGCAGACGCAACTCAGCGATACCCAAGTCATCTACCCCGGCGATCCACCTCTCAAACCCGGAGGTCACTATACCCTAACCGTGGAGACAGATACAGGCGTCTCTTCTTTAGATGAACCCGTCAAACCGGGAGGACTCGGTTTTAGTATGCTCGATGCCAATCAAACCGAGCGCGTTGAGCTAGCAGTGGTGGAAATTACCCAGCAATCCTGGACTGAGCAAGCTAAAGCCATAGCTCTGGCTAATCTGTACACTGACAACGGGCTAAATGCAGAAGCGATCGCCACCCTAGAAACCTTAGTGGCAGGCGGATGGGCAACAGCACCGATCTACCGCGAAATTGGCGATCGCTTTTTGAAGTACCTGCTTCTAGTATCCCAGGCTCAGCACTATTATGCAAAAGCGATCGAACTAGCAGATCCTAATGACCTTGAAGAGCAAACCCAGGCACAAGAAGGTTTGGGGCAAGTTCAAGCAGCACTAGGAAATAAAGATGAAGCCGTGCGTTGGTTATCCTTGGCGCAGCAGGGATATCAAACCCTAGGAGACTCAAAACGTGCTAGTGAGTTGGACATGCAGATTGCGGGATTAGGCAGTTCCAAAGATTGATTGGCAATAATATTTCAACAATTAAAACAGCAAATCATACATTGACTTTATTGCTAGGAGCAGAGCATGGAAGTTAAGCCTTCTTAATTTATAAACAACCAACAAGAAGCAGCGAACGAAAGTACACCACCACTGCGCCTCATTGAACTCGCAAAAATTAGTACAGACCTAGTCCAATTAGTTGCTAATAACCCCAGTGCGCCCGCCAATTTGTTACGAAAATTAAGTGTTAGCAGCGATGCTACCACCCGCGCTCATGTGGCAGCCAACCCCAATACCCCGACGGCAGCATTGCTGGATTATCCATTCAATCAGGGCGAGTC
>DNXU01000021.1:1949-6154 GCA_003505715.1 Cyanobacteria bacterium UBA8803
TACTTTTTTATTTGGGAGTCCCCTAGAGATATTATGGGTGTTTTTGATATTACAGGGAAAAATCTGCCAAACAACAGATAACTAAATAAGCATGTACCCACCAGCAGCATCTTGGGTGGAAGTGGTACGGCAGATCAGAACTGTTGTGGAAGCTAAAAAATGATTAGGTCAAACCCCTGGCGATCGCTAGGGTTCACTCACCCCTCCCATCAACTCAAACAGGACTCTACGCACTTAGCCAAGCCCCAAATACGTCCTTACCTGGCAGGACTTGCCTTCATCGGGTTTTCGCTTTTGGATTTGGGGTTAGAAACTGCCACTCAACTCCTACATCTGCCATCTCCAATTGCTATAGCACAACCGATTGTACCAGCCAATGATGGCACCGGAACTGTGGTGAACCAAAATGGCGATCGCTTTAATATCCAAGGCGGCACTCTATCCGGTGATGGCACAAACCTATTTCAAAGTTTCGCGCAATTCGGGCTATCATCAAGTCAAATTGCCAATTTTGTATCTCATCCGGAAATTCGCAATATCCTGGGGCGAGTTGTCGGTGGTGACCCTTCCCTGGTTAATGGCCTAATTCAGGTCACTGGCGGCAACTCTAACTTATTTTTAATGAACCCCGCTGGGATTGTGTTTGGCCCAGGTGCTAGTTTAAATGTGCCTGCCGCTTTTACAGCTACTACGGCTACGGGTATCGGTTTTGGCGATAATAATTGGTTCAATGCCTTTGGCTCAAACGACTACTACAACTTAGGGGGTAGCCCGAGGACTTTTGCCTTTGACCTATTAGGTGGGGGAATTGTCATCAACGCTGGTAATCTCGCTGTCAAAGAGGGGCAGAATTTAACCTTACTCGGCGGCACTGTTATCAATACTGGACAACTAAATGCCCCAGGCGGGACGATTACTATTGCAGCTGTGCCGGGAGAAAATCTAGTTCGGCTTACTCAGGCGGGAAACCTGCTGAGTTTAGAGATTGAACCGCCCAGAGACACTACGGGACAGCTACTGCCCGTTCATCCTCTCGATTTAGCTACATTGCTGACTGGGACAGCAGGAAATCTAGACACAGGATTGAGGGTTTCAGTAAATGGTACAGTGCAGCATCGGTCGTCTAGCACGACTATACCCGATCGCCCAGGAACAGCGATCGCTTCCGGCACCCTTAATGTCACCAACACCCAACCATCACCAACTCCTAACCAATCCGTAAATGTGTGGGGCGTTAACAACGTTAGCATTATCAATGCCAATATCAATGCATCTGGCACCAATGGCGGCGGCACGGTGCGTATCGGCGGTGACTATCAGGGTCAAGGTGCTGTGCCTCGTGCCTTACAAACCTCGATCAGCAGTGACTCGGTAATTAACGCCGACGCTCAACTGCATGGGGATGGGGGCCGCGTCATCGTCTGGGCTGACGAAATAACTCGATTTGATGGCAAAATCAGCGCTCGTGGCGGAGATAATTCTGGTAATGGTGGATTAGCAGAAGTTTCCGGCCAACAGGATTTAATTTTCAGCGGTCAGACCGATTTAAGTGCTGTCAACGGAAGTTTGGGCACTTTACTCCTAGATCCTACCGATATCACCATTGTTAATGGTAGTGAGGGAGATAGTGATGATGGCACCATCTTCTGCGAGACGAAACTTGAAAGTATGGCCAACAATGCCAATATCATCCTCGCAGCCACCAGAGACATTACCATTCATGACTTGACAGATAATGAACTGACCTTTAGTACTGGCGGCTCCATCCAGTTTACAGCAGGTCGTAATTTTGCCATGACTCCAGGAGATACAATTCGCGCTCCTGGGAGAGACATTACGATTGGGGGTGCTAGTATCACGGTAGGAAATATCTTAACCGAGTATGCCAAAGGTGGCGGTGATATTACCCTCACGGCTAGCCAGGGTAATATTAGCGCAGGCGATCTTAACGCTCAGGCTGCCAATACCTCTGCTGTTGGCAATGCTGGTAATGGCGGCAACATCACCCTCAACGCCCCCAAGGGTAGTGTCACTACAGGTAATCTAGACTCCTCCACGTTCGCTTACAATAGCAATGTGGAGAATGGGGGAACCATTGCGATCGCTGCTGGCGATGCCATCACCACAGGTCAGCTTGACTCCTCCGCAGTATCTCTCAATGGCACTGCCGGTAAGGGCGGCGCAATATTCCTCACTGCTGGTAGCCAGCTTACCATCACAGGTAATGTAGACTCCTCATCCTTTTCTCCTTATCAGGCTAGCGATGGTGGAGCGATCGCCTTCACTGCTGGCGGCGATATTGCCATCACAGGTAATCTCAAATCCTCCTCCTACGGGAATGTTGCTGGCAATGGGGGAGCGATCGCCCTCACTGCGGATCAAAATATTACCCTTACAGGTAATCTCGACACCTCTGCCACTCAATCTGGTGGAGCAATTACGCTGTTTAGTGGTGGTGCTATCAATACCAACAGGGGTATTCTCAACGCTATAGGTGGCATGGCAGGCGGTAATGTTACCATCCATGCCCATGACGACATTAAAACAGGTAACATTGGCGGCGATATCGAAACCTTAATGACGAGTGGCTTCAATGGCCAAAGTGGAGACATCACCATTACTAGTAGCAGTGGCAACATTGATAGCAGTGGCGGCCCACTGATTGCTGCTTCTGGTTTTGGTTTGGGCGGTAATATCACCCTCAATGCCGATGGCTGGATCGCCGTCGCTCAGATTAACGCTTTGTCCTTCGCTAACACGGGTGGTCAGATTAACCTCTCTGCCCAGCAAAATATTACTTCCCTTGGCGATATAGCCACGAACCAAAACCGCATTACCTTTAATGCTCCCGTAACCCTAGGGCGGCATGTTTCCTTTACCAATGAGGGTGCAGGTCAAATTACCTTTGAAAATACTATTGACGGCTTCTACAATCTTATCCTAAATACTCGCACCGCTCAATTTAATAATATCGTCGGTGGCTTAACTCCCCTGAACAATTTACTTGTTCTAGGTGATATCACTACTACTAATCCAGAAAGTATAGATATAGCAACAATCAATAACATCTTCGCTGGTAGCATCACCTCACCTGGAGGAATTGCTCTAAGCAGTAGCCTGAGCAATATCTTTACAGCCATGCTCAACTCCTCTGCCTTCGGCAATGGTGGGGATATCGATCTAGATGCTCGCGGTACTATTACCGTCAGTCAAATTAATACTCAGAGCCTTGGTAATGGCCTAGGCGGAAATGTTGATATTACAACCCCCAGTTTCTTTCAGGCTACTGACTATTTCTTAGATCAAAATGGTGTAAATGCCAGCATTTCTACTGCTGGAGTCCTAGACGGTGGTAATATCTTTATCCGTCATGGCGGAGGAGGTATCACCCCTTTTACTGTAGGTAATGCTGAAATCAATGGTACTAAGGGAGCCATTACTAGAGGGAGTGCCGCTCCCGCCGAGACAATTCCACTCCCTCAAAGCTATCTCAATAATCATAAACAGGATGCGGATCGCATTCAAATCCTATCGGTTCCTGAAATCCTCGCGGTTCGCCAACCCTCATTACTCCCACTGGATGCCAATCCTTTTGCCAACCCTAGGGCGAGTTCCGATCTGGGTGTGGATGTAAATGAGAGTACCAGGTTTAATCTAACTGCTGTTTCAGATAGTAATCCCCTCATAGCTCTAGCCCGCCTGATTGGTAATAATCTAGGAGCGCAAACACAGATTAAGCAAGATTCTCAAACCGGATACTACAGCTTTACTTGGCATATTTCTGACCAACAAATTATATCCGTCACTACTCCCGGTTCCTCCTTATTCCATCAACCTTCAGAATATCTTGCTGTTAACCTAGCTGACGATATTGTTACCTCTATTGACCAACTTTTTGAAAAGCAATTTGAAGACTATTTAGGCCAAGATATCACCCATAAAAAAGTCACTGCTGCCAGCCTGCGAGATACCCTGAAAACCATTGAAACTCAAACCGCCACAAGTGCAGTTGTTATCTACGCTCTCCCTCGCGCCGATGGACTGCAACTGGTATTAGTACCTCCGGAAGGCTCACCCATTCCCAAAACTATCCCGGCAGCCAACAGCCAAACCTTACGCCGAGAATTACTCAAGTTCTACCATGCCCTTAATGATTATCAAACTAACGCCTATCTGCCCATTGCGCAACAACTATACCAGTGGCT
>DNXU01000251.1:0-147 GCA_003505715.1 Cyanobacteria bacterium UBA8803
AGAGCTAAGCTCATTGCTAAATACCAGCACGAAAAGCCACATCTAATTAAGCCCTAAGCCTGACTTGGTTATATTTATTAATCGCAATATTAGTTCTTAAATTAGAGACAAATATGATATTTTCAACGCAAAGAACGCCAAGAAGAG
>DNXU01000251.1:354-2201 GCA_003505715.1 Cyanobacteria bacterium UBA8803
CCCTCATCCCTCATCCCTCCTCATGAACTCCTACCCAGACTTTTCCAACTACGGCTATCAAGTCGTTCGAGAACTCGGACATAATCGTGCTGGAGGTCGAGTTACCTATCTGGCTACCGAAATTAATACTAATTATTCTGTCGTAATTAAGCAATTTCAGTTTGCTCGCACAGGTGCCAACTGGTCAGACTATGAAGCTTACGAAAGAGAAATTCAAGTCTTGCGCGGACTCGATCATCCTAATATCCCTCGTTATTTGGATTCTTTTCAAACCTCTGCCGGGTTCTGTATGGTACAGGAATACAAAGATGCTCCTTCTTTAGCCAGTACAATTCAATGGAAGCCTCAACAAATTAAGCAAATTGCCCTTGCGGTTCTGTCTATTCTCAAATATCTGCAAAGTCAGATCCCGCCAGTCATCCATCGAGACTTGAAACCGGAAAATATTTTAGTAGATAACCAGATGAATGTCTTTCTAGTAGATTTTGGTTTTGCCCGTTTGGGAGGAGGGGAAGTTGCCGTCAGCAGTGTCATTAAAGGCACGTTAGGCTTTATGCCGCCAGAGCAAATGTTTAACCGCCAACTCAGTACTGCTTCTGACCTTTATAGCCTCGGTGCTACGCTGATTTGTTTGCTAACTGGTACGGCTTCTACTGCTGTTGGTACTTTGGTGGACGATAGGGGCTGCATTAGTTTTAAGCAGCAGGTGAGTCAAATCAGTCCAGCCTTTAGCGACTGGCTGCAAAAAATGGTGGCACCTAATGTAAAAGATCGCTATACGGATGCAAATGAAGCTTTAGAAGCTTTGGTGCCTCTTGAGTTACTTCGCCCAAATAAAACTGTTAAAGCGGTCAAAGCCATACCAATTCCTATGGTGGGTTTAGTTAGTCTAAGTCTGGTGGCTTTAGCGCTATTCCGAGTTCAATTTTCAAAATTTAATCATCTCAAGGTTACAGTTACTCTAGATCCAGCCTCAGTAAGTAGTAAAGAGCAAATATCGATTAATAACGAGCGAGTCTATTTTGGGGTTAACCTTTCTGATTTACCTCCTCAACACTATGAGAGCGCTTGTCAGCTATTCGATGCCAATGGCACATTAGTGGCAATGGGACAATCAACTCTAAATGCTGCATCAGATGGCTTGAAAGCATGGTGTTGGTATGACTTTAACCAAGCTGTTGACCCACCGGGAAATTGGACATTTAAGTTTTTTATGGACGGTCAAAAGGTGGTGCAAAGAAAACTACTAGTACAAGAAAACAGGAAATAGAAGTAGGTACAGGATAAGAGTATTATTACTCAGAGCTAGTCAAAGTTCAGGACTTACGCAACTACCCTTCGACTATGCTCAGGGTAAACGTTCAACATAACACACCCTACTAATAGTCCTAAGTTCCCTCTTTGGATAGAAGTACACATGTACTTCCTCTCTGTCCAAAGATAGATTTTAGATACCTACAACTTCAGTCCCATGAAGTAATGTTTGGAGAAATGGAGATATACCCTGTCCCTACAACAATAATTCCACTCTCGTTTCGTCAGAAGTCTCAGCAAAATGTTGTAGAAGATTTAAGACATTTGGCGTATGAACAGCTTTTGACGCTAGAAGAAAATTTGATAAAATTTAATGGTCAAGTTAAAAAATAATTCAGGGCTTAAGCGCTAACTTTACAGGTAGTGCATCGAACTTTATACCTGGTGCGTCGATCGCTCATTCCGCAAGCCCCAGACCCAAGTTTTCATACCCTATTCCGAGGTTACAGCTACATTCAGTGCTGTTTCAATTACTATCCCCTATAGCCATTGGCTAATAGCTAATGGCTGATGGCTAATGGCTAATGGTTAAT
>DNXU01000251.1:2234-4448 GCA_003505715.1 Cyanobacteria bacterium UBA8803
CAATTACCAATTACCAATTGCCACTTAGATGATTAATGCTGACTTTAGGAAAAATCCCGAAATCACGCCTCTGATTCTCATCGTTGATGATGAAGAAACTCAGCAGCTATTCATGCGCCGGGTGATGGAAAAAGAAGGGTATCAGATTATTGAGGCATCAAATGGCCAAGAATGTTTGGAAATTTGCCAACAAAAACTTCCCGATATTGTTTTGCTTGATGCCATGATGCCAGTTATGGATGGTTTTAGTTGTTGCGCTCAACTCAAAGCACTTCCTGAAACCCAACAGGTGCCAGTGCTAATGATTACAGCTCTAGAAGATAAAAAATCTGTTAATCAAGCCTTTGAGGTGGGAGCAACAGACTATATTACTAAACCCATTCACTGGCCTGTACTCATCCAACGAGTGCGCCGTTTAATTCAACAATCACAACTCTATAGACAGTTACTTGAAAGTCAGGAGAAAACAGAGAGGTTATTGCTCAATATCTTGCCAGAGCCGATCGCCAAACGCCTGCAACAGACAGAAATCGTAATTGCCGATCATTTTGCTAATGTGAGTGTTTTATTCGCTGATATGGTGGGTTTTACACAACTAGCTTCCCAAATCTCTGCAACAGAATTGGTAGCAAAACTCAACTCTATTTTCTCGGAATTTGATCAATTAACAGAGCATTATAGGTTGGAAAAAATCAAGACCATTGGGGATGGTTATATGGTGGCATCTGGTTTGCCAATTCCTCGCGACGATCATGCCGATGCGATCGTGGATATGGCACTTGCCATGCAGGAAATGATAATGAGATTAACCCAAAAAACCAAAGAACCAATAAGTCTCCGAATTGGCATCCATACTGGATCTGTAGTTGCAGGAGTGATTGGTATTAAAAAATTTAGCTATGACCTCTGGGGCGACACGGTGAATATAGCTAGCCGCATGGAACAGCATAGCCTTCCTGGCTGCATTCAGATCGCAGAAGCTACTTATAGCCAATTGTCAAAGCAGCATTTATTTACTGAACGGGGAGTGATTGATGTCAAGGGCAAAGGCAAGATGAAAACTTATTTGTGTGATTGTTCGGAGTATCTCACGAGAGCTTCTGCTTAGGCAGTTAATATCTGATTTTCACTGTTAGTAGTTAAGGGCTACTAGACGCAAAGTAAACCATAAGGAATTAAGTAAGATGGCATTAGTTTTAATTACAGATGATGCTGCTTTCTCGCGACGGATGATTCGCAAAGCAGTCCAAGAAGGAGGGCATGAGGTACTCGAAGCAGGTAACGGGCGTGAATGTTTAGAGATGGTGGCTATGCATCCGCCGGATTGTATTATCTCGGATTTATTAATGCCAGAAATGGATGGTTTTGGCCTACTTCAGGCTTTGCGCGATAAAGGATCGAAAATTCCCGTAATCGTGCTGTCAGCAGATATTCAAGATAGTGCGCGTCAGCAATGTGAAGATTTGGGAGCCTTTATGATGCTGAAGAAGCCGCCAAAAGCTCCGGAAATTATCAACGCGCTCCAAAAAGCTCTCAGTACTAAGTAGGAGATTGCAAGCGTGCAGCTAACCACTGACCAATCAGATGCCTTGCAGGAGCTGATTAATATTGGTGTTGGTCAGGCAGCTGGAATGTTGAATGAAATGATTGAATTTCGCATCCATCTCCAGATCCCTGAGATTGAGCTTTTATCCCCTTTGGAGTTACAAAACCAACTCAAATATCGCTTGGGTGTAGACCCACTTGCCGCCGTACAGCTGGGCTTTAGTGGCTCCTTTGCAGGCAGCGCCCAGCTCATCTTCCCAACCGATAGTGCCGCAACTCTAGTCTCTGTCCTCACGGGTGAGACAATGGAAAGTCCCGACCTTAATTCCCTGAAAATTAGCACTCTCAGCGAGGTGGGCAATATTGTCATCAATGGCGTTATGGGTTCAATTAGCAACGTCTTAAACCAACCATTGGACTATGAGGTGCCTACCTACGCAGAGGAAGAAATTGAGTCCCTACTACCAGTGGAGAAGTCTCAAGACGATGCTACTGTCCTTTTAGCTAGGACTCGTTTCAATATTGAGGAACTGCAAGTTCAAGGCGATATCGTTCTCTTTTTCGATGTAGGTTCCTTCAAAGTACTGCTGGAAGCAATTTCATCATTTGTGTGATTTGTTGTTTGTTGTTTGTTGTTTGTTGTCTGTTGTCTGTTGTCTGTTGTTTGTT
>DNXU01000251.1:4551-6499 GCA_003505715.1 Cyanobacteria bacterium UBA8803
CAACCAACAACCAACAACTAACAACCAACAACCAAAATATTGGAGATGGTTTTTAATGAATAAAATTCGTAAACCTGGGCGTTCGGTTTTTTTTCAAGAAGACGAAATAACAGGGGGGCAGTCTATTGGTACACCAAATGAATCGAGGGAGGCGCAAGTAAATGAGACTGGCGTTGCAGTAGAAGGGGAAGTTTTAGAAATTAAGTCAAGTAACGTTAGTAGAATACAAGAAACCATTAACTCACAAGACAACGATTCTGATGCTTTTGATTATAGTATTAGTAACGAGTCTCTTCAAGAACTTGTTTTAGCCTTAGCGGCTGTCAGAGATGGGAATTTTACTGTTCGCCTTCCCTTAGATAAGGGTTTGGGTGAAGTTGCTGCCTTGTTCAATGAAATGGTGAGTGTTAACCAAAAGTTTGCTGCTGAGATAGCTCGTATCAGCCAGACTGTTGCTGAAGAGGGCAAGGCGACTAAGCAGGTCAAAATCAAAGAATTCAAAGGGTCGTGGAGTACCAGTATAGATGCAGTACACGGGACGATCGATAGCTTGATCAACCCGACGATAGACATAGCAAGGGTGCTACATGCTGTGGCTAAAGGCGATCTATCCCAGAAAATGGAATTAGAAGTTGAAGGCAAACCGTTAAAGGGGCTGTTTCGCCGCATTGGCACTACCGTTAACAAAATGGTAGACCAGCTCAATGCTTTTGCTATGGAAGTAACCCGTGTGGCTCGTGAAGTTGGTACTGAAGGGAAATTAGGGGGTCAAGCGGAACTTGAAGGGTTGTCAGGCACTTGGTTGAATTTAACCAACAACGTCAATTGTATGGCAGCTCATCTCACCGAGCAGGTACGCAATATTGCTGAGGTTTCGACAGCTGTCGCTCATGGAGACTTGTCTAAGAAAATTACTGTGGAAGCTCAAGGGGAAATTCTGGAACTGAAGACTACTCTAAATGGGATGGTGGATAAACTCAATACCTTTGCTGCCGAAGTCACTCAGTTGGCTAAAGAGGTGGTAGATGGACAGCTTGGGAGTCAGGCTGTAGTACCGGGTATCAGTGGAACTTGGAAGGATTTGACCGATAATGTCAATCTGATGGCAGTAAATCTGACCGATCAGGTGCAACAAATTGCGCGGGTAGCGATCGCAGTTAATAATGCTTCTGAATTATTGATTGCTGAAAGCCAGACGATGGGAGCTGCTGCCGAGGAAACCTCTGCTCAAGCGTCTACGGTATCTTCTGCGGCTGAGCAAGTCAGCACCAATACTCAGTCAGTGGCTACGGGTATTGAGCAGATGAATGCCAGCATTAAGGAAATTGCCAAGAGTGCTGCCGAAGCAGCTACAGTGGCAACCTCAGCGGTAAAAATGGCGGAAACCACTAATGAGACTATCAGTAAGCTGGGTATCAGCAGTGCGGAAATTGGCAAGGTCATTAAGGTAATTACCTCGATCGCCCAACAGACGAATTTGCTCGCGCTCAATGCCACCATCGAAGCCGCTAGAGCTGGGGAAGCAGGTAAAGGTTTTGCTGTAGTCGCGAACGAGGTAAAGGAACTCGCCAAGCAAACCGCGAATGCCACTGAAGACATCAGCCAGAAAATCGAAGCCATTCAGTCTGATACAAAAAGTTCCGTCGAAGCGATCGCACAAATTACCTCGATCATCAACCAAATCAACGATTTCCAGAACACCATTGCTAGTGCTGTAGAGGAACAAACAGCAACTACGAACGAGATTGCCCGTAACGTCAACCAGGTAGCGATCGGTTCATCTGAAATTGCTCGCAACATCACCAGCGTTGCTGATGCCGCCGGAAGTACCACTACTAGTGCCAGCAACACGCAACAATCAGCGATCGATCTATCCAAAAGTGCCAATGAGTTACAAGCACTGGTGAGTCAGTTCAAGTATTAACGGGTAATTGGTAATTGGTAATTG
>DNXU01000586.1 GCA_003505715.1 Cyanobacteria bacterium UBA8803
AGTTTGACCAGTACCCGTGCCGCTAGTACCTGTACCAGTTTGGCCAGTACCCGTGCCGCTAGTACCTGTCCCACTTTGGCCAGTACCCGTGCCGCCAGTACCTGATGTACTCTGAGCTAATAATTGTCTGCTTGTCCTACTAGATTCAATAGGATGAGTGCGATTATTAACAGAGCCATCAAAGCTACTATGGTTAGAATTGATGAGCGCTAATGCTGGAAAACTGATGAAAACACTAGCACTAGCAAGACCTATTAAGGTAACAAGCTTTTCAGTTGAATTGTTCGGATTCGGTGTCCTCATAAATATGTCCTATTCTAGGTATTTCCAACATTTGATTAGTATTAGGGTTAAAGAATTATTAGCTTTAAAGCCCTCTTGCAAAAGTTGCCTAAATATGATTCAACAATTGAATCGATTAGAATTACATAATTTTTAATTTCCCAAACATTAATTTCAAGTTTGCCTTATGAGGCTAACCTAGCTGGTTTTCCATTCCCTCTATCCGTAGAATTGTCTTAAGGGAAATATCTATATATCTAAGGTGGAACGAGGGCAGGCGATCGCTTATCTCAATGACTCTCGCCTCCAGACGCAAAAGCAGCAATTGCTCCCCCCGGTCGCACCAGCACGTTTGTCCAGATGGGCGAGGTCATCCCGCCAGTCGATTTTGTTGGCACGCTGCACAGCTTCAGCGAGGTTGAGACGACCACTTTTTATGGCTAAGGTCAGACCTCGGAATAGAGCAATCTGTGCAGTGGGTCTTAACAGCAGGGAGTAGGGTTGTTCGTTCTTACGCATTTCTGGAATTTGGCTTTCTCCAATAAATTCACTCAATGTTTTTTCTCCAGTTTTATTTCAATTAGTGGTTGAACCGAATGATTTCTGAGAAACCCGTTGGCTTTGAAAACGGGTTTCTAGCTGTAAAAAGGCTGGTCGTGAACTGTTAACTGAGAGAAATAGAGACAGCTTTGCTATCAAAGTTCACAGGCATGGGACGAACTTTCATCAACCGCTCCAGTTTGGCGTAAGCTTTGGCTAACTCAGATTCAGATAAACTGTCAGCGAGCTCGCAAGGCACTTCATCATCATAAAAACCATCGCAGCATAGACTCGGCTCTGGAAAGTCTCCTTCCCAGACATTAGCACCGAAATACTCTTCAAACAAAGCCTTGCTTCGAGCAGCAGCAGCCAGGAAAATTTGAGCGTCTTCTGCACCACGTAGTCCAAAATAAGGGAAGTGATGCAACTTGCGATTGAAGAGGATGGAACAGTGGGCATCATAGAGTTCACTGTCTAATAAATGGGCGTGCCAAGTTTTGTCAATCAATTTATTGGGTACAACATGGCTATTGGGATACTTGAAGTTTAAAAACAAAAACATTTTGTATTTATTGATGGCTTTTTCCGCTTGTTCACGAGTCATCGGGTTCCCGTCTTCGGAGTGCATCAGTTTAAAAACAACTGCTCCAAAGTTGAGCGCGTTAAGTTTGTCGATAAAAGCTTGGTCTTCTGGATTGGTTGTTTTCACGGAAAGAATATTCTGAGGAATTGCCATAACGGTTGTGTCCAATTCAAATGTAAAAAGATGAAGGAGGTCTGAGCATTGAATCGTCCGCTCTAGACTTCCATTGATTTACCAGGTGGAAACGAGAAAATTATGCAAATTTCAAGGAAGAAATTTACTAATCCTGATAGAGGAGTTTAAGAGTTAGTTTTTGCTGCTTCCATTCCTTTATAAAGAGAGAATCCGCACCAGGGCGAATGGAATGGACGCAATAGCGTCCCGCTGACGCTCCTATCGTCGTTATCGCTTCGCTAACGCTAACGCGGTTACAAAAACAAAGTCCGCCTGCGCGGACTGAGGGAAAATCAAGAGTATTGAACCCTGCGGAGGCAGGTGCAAGTTTGTGTATCTGTGGTTTCAACCGCCCAGCACTCAAAGATGTTAGGTCAGCGCAGTCCAAAACAGGTGAAAGATGCCCAATAGAAGGGGGGCGAAAAGGGAAAGGGGTCTTGGCACACAGCGTTGATTGTGTTTTTCACCTTGCCGATGTTTTTACGGATGCGTTCAGCAGCTAGGAAAAGTTGCTTGTAGTCTTCATCCCATTTCAGATAGGCTTGAGTGCCTTTGGCTTCCCTATCTCGATGAGCCTTAGCTTCCTTGCGAGTTTTGTCTAACTGTTTGAATTTTTCGTCAAACAGTAGCAGTATCTGAGGTCGGTAGACTGTAGCGAGAGTTTGTCCACTTAGAGAGCGCAATTCCTCTTGCGCTTGTTGCAACGCGGCTGAACGACAGGAGCCTTGTTGTCGATATCGGTAGTAAAAAATGGAAAGCAGCGCTGTTGCCAAATCATCTACAGACCAGAGGGTACTGACCACGCTTCTCGCACCAGCACACAGAAAGCCAGTGGATAGGGTCAGGATATCATCTGTTATTTGGGTTATCCCTAAACCTGTCTCGCAACAGGAGAGAAAGACATCACAGAGGTGAGGCAGTCGCCAGCTTGGAGTCATTAGCTGTCCCAAAGTAATATAGCCATCTGCTAATTTCAACTTTGACTCCAAAGGTTTATCGAGACGAGATTCAGCATGATGACTGGAGTGGAGTACCTGGACTTGTTTTGCTAGCTCCCTGTAGTTGCTAACAGTAGCTTGATTGCGACCTTTGAGGCGTAGGTAGTCGGGAATTTTACATAGCTGAGCAATTTGTTCGCCTTCAAAACTCGCCCAGGGTAAATCTTCAGTAGCATCTTCTACTGTGCCGTAGGTTAGCTGGCTCCCCAACTGTGGACGGTTACTGCAAAATTCCAAGATTTGGCAGCTAGGGATGTAACGAATGAGAAACTTGTCTCCCAGATATTGACTGTTTCCAAGGGGCAAAGCAGCAAAGGGAATCTGGTGCAAGTATAGGTGAGGCACCAGGATGAGTTCTTCAATGCCGATGAGGTGTTGGGCAATCAGGTCATTTAGCTGAAGACGTTGGGCTAGTTCCACCGAGAGCGAGCTAATTATTTGATTTTTCCATTCGCTTTTATTAGTCAGATAGGGCAATAACCAGTTTTCTCCAACCCAGGTTTGTAGAGTTTCTCCTCCTTGACCTAAGCAACTGTGGCAAGTAATTTGGTTTTGCCGCACTACAAAGATATGGGTATCCTCACGGGTGGTGAAGAAACTCAGAATGGCTGTTGTTTTATGGTCAATTAATTGCTGTATCGTAGCTAGGTTAAGAGGACTTACTTGAACTTGACCAGCCAATACGGGATCTAGGCGATGAATGTGTTCCCAAACCTGCTGTTTCTGAATTTCCAAGGAATGAATAGTTTCGTTATCTGCTTTTAGTGCGGCGCGATCGCGAGTGCTGCTTCCAATTCCCATTAGTTCGCGTTTATTGCCAGAATTCTGGCTTTGACGGTAGGAGTTAATTTGCTGCTGTAAGCTCTCATATTGCTGCAAATACTCCTGAGCTTTTCCTGGGATTTCGCCATCAGAGTAGAAGTCATTACTCGCCATTAAGTCTACTAGGCGTTGGCAACGCGATCGCTCTACATACTCAATCGCCTTACCTATTTCCCCATTTTTAACGCAAGCTTGCACCATGTTGGCGTAGACAAGAAACTCTGCTTCTAAAATCTCTTGACGCCTCGCCTCGGTACTCGCCCAAGAACGGCTAGTTTCTACAGCTTTAATGGCAACACCATAGCCTTCAATAGCTTCTGCCCAATGTCCGATGGCAAAGGCAGTATCGCCGAGGTTTTTTCCAGTTCGGAGACACTCGATGGGCAAGGCTGTGGGGGTGTATATTTCTAGCGCTGAGCGAAAATACGGTAAAGCCTCGGTAGTCTGTCGTAGCTTGCTGTAAGCATACCCCAGATTATGCATAACCAGCGCCCAATCATAGGGTAAGGCTTCGCTGGTATAGACTTGTAGAGCTGCTTGGTAGCAAGCGATCGCTGCTTTCATGTTCTCAGTGCGCTCGCCGTGAATTCGACAGGAGTAGCCTCTGCCCAGATTGACTTGTGTCTTTGCCCAAAAATGAGGTAATGCCTCACGGGTGTGGACTTGCAACGCAGCTTGGCAGCAGTAGATTGCCTGCTCTACGTTTTCAGCCTCATTACCCTCTAGCCGGTTGACGTAGACAACTCCGAGATTGCTTTGGATTTCAGCCCAGCGCTGTGGAAATGCTTTGCGGGTATTGACCTGTAATGCGGCTTGGTAGCATTGGATAGCCTGCTCTAAGTTTTCTGACTCTTCACCTCGAATCCTATGAGCGTAGGCATTTCCCAGATTAAGTTGGGTTACCGCCCAATCTTGAGGAAGTGCATCAGCGGTGCGAACAAGCAAGGCAGATTGGTAGTGTTGGATAGCCTGCTCTAAATTTTCCGCTCTGTCGCCGCAAATCCGGTCGAGGTAAGCAGTACCCAGATTATTTTGGGTCATCGCCCAATCTTGGGGAAAATCCTGCCGAGTGCGAACTTGTAAAGCAGTTTCGTAGTATTGAATAGCCTGCTCCAAGTTTTCCGCTCTTTCTCCACGAATCCGATTGAAGTAGACACTGCCCAAATTATTTTGGGTCTGCGCCCACTCAAAAGGAAATGCTTCACGGCTGTAGACTTGCAATGCCGCTTGGTGACATCGGATAGCTTGCTCCAAGTTTTCTGCTCTGTCACCCCGAATGCGCTCGTCATACACTGCGCCCAGATTGTTTTGAATTGCCGCCCATTTTTGAGGAAACTCTTCTTTTGTTAGGACTTGCAATGCAGCTTGGTAGTGGGCGATCGCCTGCTCCAAGTTTTCCGCTCGTTCGCCATGAATTCTCTTGAAGTAGGCAACACCCAGATTGATTTGGGTGTCAGCCCACTGATAGGGAAACAGCTCACGGGTACGGATTTGCAAGGCAGCTTGTAACACCGCGATCGCTTTCTCTAAATTTTGTGTCCGTTCACCGCAAATTCTGTGACTATAGGCAATACCCAAGTTATTGTGAGTTTGTGCCCAAGATTGAGGAGATATCTCCTTAGTGCGAACTTGTAGAGCCGCTTCGTAGCAGGCAATAGCCTGCTCCAGATTTAGAGAGTGTTCGCCTTTTATCCGGTCTTTGTAAGCAGCACCTAGATTGTGATGCGTGTCTGCCCATTCTTTGGGAAACACGGCACGGGTGTAAACTTGCAGAGCAGCTTGGTAGCATTGGATAGCCTGTTCTATGTTTTCCGAACGGTTGCCCTCGATCCGGTTAAGATAGGCATTTCCCAAATTCATTTGAGTCTGCGCCCAATCAGAAGGGAGTGCATCACGGGTGCGGACTTGTAGGGCTGCTTGATAGCATTGGAGCGCCTGCTCTATGTTAAGGGAACGCTCGCCCTTAATCCGGTCACCATAGGCAAGTCCTAAATTGTTCTGAATTACAGCCCATACGGTTGGTTTCTCCTCACGGGTAAAGATAGTGGCAGCGATTTCATAACCAGCAATAACAATCTCCAGATTGCTAACTTTACTGCCTAGAGGGAACTTCTGAAGTATCTCGCTGAAAATGCTAATCCCCAACGCTAATCCAGGTGCTTGTTTTGACCCTAACAGTATGAAAGCTACCTCTGACCACTCTCGCAGCACTGTGATAAAATTTTCGTCCA
The DNA here is from genome assembly GCA_003505715.1 of Cyanobacteria bacterium UBA8803. Lineage (GTDB taxonomy): Bacteria > Cyanobacteriota > Cyanobacteriia > Cyanobacteriales > Coleofasciculaceae > UBA8803. The sequence continues at coordinate 5,631 of DNXU01000586.1, forward strand.
GTTTATCTAGATTGGCAGCAAGTAGCGAGTACACTCTTTGGGAATTGTCTCCGCTCTGTGCAATCTCTTGCATTACCTGCGATAGGAAACTTTGATAGGCGTTTCGCTGTTGCTCGTTCATCGTTGGGTATTTATGGGTAACTGTAGCTTCTAACAACTAAACCAGCCCCACAGTCTAAAGTTATGCAGCCTTGTCCCAAATCTCTCCCAACTTGTCCAAGAGACTCTCCGCTATTATCTTTAAAAAAGTTTGTTAGCTCAGTGACGCCTAAACCTGTCTCACAGCAGGAGAGAAAGACATCCGAAAGCTGAGGTAGTCGCCAACCTGGAGTCATTAGCTGCCCTAAAGTGATACTGCCATCTCCTAAATACAGCTTCGATTCTAGGGGATTATCAAGGCGAGATTGGGCATGGTGACTAGATAGAAGTGCCTGAACTTTTTGCTCTTGCAGCAGCCGTCGATAGTGGCTAATAGTGGCTTGGCTACGACCCTTGAGGCGTAGAGAATCAGGAATATTGTACAGTTGGGCAATTTGTTCGCCTTCAAAACTAGCGCAGGGGAGGTCTTCAGTAGCATCTTCCACCACGCCATAGATTAGCTGGCTCCCCAACTGTGGACGGTTACTGCAAAATTCCAAGATTTGGCAGCTAGGGATGTAACGAATGAGAAACTTGTCTCCCAGATATTGACTGTTTCCAAGGGGCAAAGCAGCAAAGGGAATCTGGTGCAAGTATAGGTGAGGCACCAAGATGAGTTCTTCAATGCCACTGAGGTGCTGGGCAATTAGACGATCTACCTGAAGCCGTTGGGCTAGTTCTGTGAGAAATGGACTGAATTTGTTAATCCATGCTGTTTTTAGTTGATTTTGCTCTTGTTTCGTTTGAGTTGGGTCACAAGATGCTGCATAAAGCCGTAACCACTTGTCAGCAATCAAACGATCATGCAAAGTTTCCAGACCTTGACCTAAGCAGCTATGACAAGTAATCTGGTTCTGCCGCACTACAAAGACATGGGTATCATTGCGGGTGGTGTAGAAACTGAGAATCGCTGTTGTCCTATGGTCAATTAATTGCTGCATCCTCCCCAAGTTAGAGGCGCTCACTTGAACCTGACCCGCTAACACAGGGTCTAAGCGTCTGAGTTGTTCCCAGATTTGCTGCTTCTCAGCTTCCAAGGATTTGACGGTTCTGTTGTAGGCTTCTAATGCAGCGCGATCGCTTCTTCTAGTGCCAATTCTGGATAGTTCGCGCTCGTTGTCAGAGTTATTGCTGAAGCGTTCTTGATCGATTAGCTGCTGTAGGCTTTCATACTGCTGTAAATAGTGCTGAACTTCTGAGCTAAGTTCCCCACCCTGGTAAAGGTTATTGCTCGCCATTAAGTCAGCGAGGTGTCGGGAACGTGAGCGCTCGATATATTCAATCGCATTATCTAGCTGACCATTGTTGATGCAGGCTTGCACCAAGTTCATGTAGACAATAACGGCTTCTTTCAGAATCTCTTGACGCCTAGCATCGGTACTGCCCCAAGATCGGCTGATTTCCACCGCTTCTATCGCAACACCATAGCCCTCAATAGCTTCCGACCACTGCCCTGCTTCCAAAGCGGTGTCGCCGAAGTTTTTTCCGGTGCGAAGGCATTCGGCTGGATTTGCTATAGATGTATGAATTTTTAAAGCTGAGCGGAAGCAGGCGATCGCCTCAGCAGTCTGTCCTTGCTTCCGGTAAGCCAAGCCCAGACCGTTTTGAATGTTTGCCCATTGTTCGGGAAACGCCTCATGGGTGTAGACTTGCAAGGCAGCTTGATAGTAATGGATTGCCTGCTGTGAGTTCTCTACTTGGTCACTGTAACAGGATTTGCAGTAAGCATTACCCAGATTAGTTTGGAGCATCGCCCATTGTTCGGGAGAAGCCTCATGGGTACGGACTTCCAGAGCAGCTTGGTA
>DNXU01000587.1:0-4711 GCA_003505715.1 Cyanobacteria bacterium UBA8803
ATTACCTGCAAGGGGTTGCTGGTGCAGTGCCGCAGAAATAACCCAAAAGGTTATAAAACCTTAGTGTACAAGCTTTTTCCCCTTCTTGCCTTTTGAGTTTAAAGTGGGGAATGTTTTTTCATCCGGACTGCCTTGGAACCTTAGAGCCTTTACAGCACTAGGGAAAATTTTTCATTCCTCATTATTATTGGTATTGACGATCGGCTGGGGAATGTTAGCGTTGATACAATGATTAGTACGCGATCAGCTCAACGCTCATGCTAAGCCTGGAGGTGGATCTGCAATGACCACAGCCTAAAAAAGCAGGCAGATATTCCCAGCTATGAAGTTAAGAAATAAGTTACCAACGGCATTTCTAGGAAGACTTTTTAAGCAATTCAATCCTGCATTAGCCCTGCTGATGGTGGCAGGATATTTGGGTAACTATTTCAGGCTTTCCCTGTTTTTCGGGGTGGACTTTCTCTTTGGTAGTATAGCTGTTTTGACAGTGGTGTACCTTTACGGAGCCAGGTGGGGCACGCTAGTGGCGATTATTGCTAGTAGTTATACTTACTTCCTCTGGGGGCATCCCTACGCTATTGTCATCCTGACTTTTGAAGCCCTGTTTGTAGGGCTACTGCTGAGCCGGAAGCATCAAAATATAGTGCTACTGGATGGAATTTACTGGATGTTTATTGGTCTACCGCTAGTAGCGCTATTTTATGGCGGAGCCTTACACGTACAACCGATCCAAATCTGGCTGATTGTTCTCAAACAGTCTGTTAATGGCATTTTTAATGCCCTGATTGCCAGCCTAATTGTTACTCATTTACCTATCCATAAATTATTAGGCCGCCCCCAGGCCAATAAAAAGCTTTCACTGCAACAAACTCTATTTAATCTGTTAGTGGCCTTTGTTCTGTTTCCAACTCTGACAATTGCCGTCTTCAATAGTCAACAGGCACTCCAGAAGATAGAATCGGAGATTCAGACTGAGCTAAAAGCAACATCAACTGCCCTGGTAACTAGCCTGCGCTTCTGGTATCAACAGCATCTTCATGGAGTTGAGGAACTAGCTCAGATTGCAGCTCAATCTCCAAATGCTTCAGCGGTTACGTGGCAGCAAGGTACAGAGTTGATGAAGCGATCCTTTCCAGATTTCCTCAAAATTTATGTGACTGATGCGACAGGAACTATTGTGGCCTCCGATCCTTTAAGCAACGAAATAGGAGAGTCAATCATTGGTATAAATATGGCTGACCAGATTGAGCTGCAAAAGGTTAAGGCCAGTTTGAAACCACTTTTTACAGATGTTCATGTGGATCGGGCTTCCTTTGTGCCTCATGTGGGTCTGGCTGTCCCCGCGATCGCAGATAACCAGTTTCGCGGTCTTGTCTACGGCTCCCTAAATTTGGGTCGCCTGATGGAAATTCTGAAAGCGAATACCCAACCGGATAGATTACGTGCCACACTCTTGGATCATCAAAGCCAAGTGATTGCCAGCAGTCACTCGAAGCGATCGGTCATGGAGAAATTTAATCCCACTCAGGGTGGGCAAATCCGTCCCCTAAATGCCGAGGTATTTCAGTGGCTGCCTATTGCTCCAGGAAAACCCATCATGGTGCGTTGGCGACGCTCCTTTTATTTTCAGAAAGTCCCGATCACTGAAAATCTGTCGTGGACTTTATTCATTCAGGTGCAGACAGCACCTTACATCGATTATTTGGAAGCTCTCTACATTAAAAACTTAGCCATAATGCTCTCGATCGCTATATTGGCATTGTTTGTGGCGGTCTTCTTGAGCCACCGATTAGTCGATCCCCTCTTGAAGCTGGCTGGGGTAACTACTGACCTACCGCAGAAACTCATCGATCAAACCGCCTTAGATTGGCCTGTGAGCGATGTCAGAGAAATACAATCTTTGGCCGAAAATTTTAAATCAATGGCCGTCGCTCTCAAGGAAAAGTTTCAGGAAATCAAACGTGTCAATGAGACCTTGGAACAACGGGTTGAGCAAAGGACTCTGCAATTATTAGAAATTAACGAAGAACTAGCAGGTGAAATTAAGGAGCGCCAACGAGTAGAAACTATCCTGCGCGAGCGGGAGGAGCGCTATGAATTGGCAGTTTCAGGCACCAATGATGGCATCTGGGACTGGGATCTGCGCACCAATGAAGTCTATTACTCACCAGTCTGGATGAAGATTGTGGGTTATGAGAATGGCTCGCTCCCTCAAGTTCTGTGTACCTGGTCAGATCGCGTCCATGCCGACGATCTTGACCGAGCGATGAGAGATATCAAACACCACCTGGAAGGGAAGACACAGTTTTACGAGAACATCCATCGGCTAAAGCACAGGGATGGGCATTACCTCTGGATAGAAGCCAAGGGACGGTGCCTTCGCGATCGCCAAGGTCAAGTCTATCGCATGGTAGGGACGATTACTGATATTACTGCTAAAAAGCAGGCCGAAGAACAACTAACAGCGGCCAAGGAAGAAGCAGAAACAGCTAACCGCACTAAGAGCGAATTTCTGGCGACCATGAGCCACGAGATCCGCACGCCGATGAATGCTGTGATTGGGATGACCGGACTGCTCCTTGATACCAAACTTACACCCCAGCAGCGCGAGTTTGTAGAAATTATTCGTAATAGTGGCGATGCTCTTCTGACGATCATTAACGACATCCTGGACTTCTCCAAGATCGAGTCCGGCAAGCTGGACTTGGAGACACACCCCTTCGATCTGCGAACCTGTATTGAGGAATCTCTTGACTTACTGGCTCCCAAGGCTGCTGAAAAGAGTATTGAGTTGGCCTATCTCATGGCCGTGCCCACCCCACAGACTATTGCTAGCGATATCACGCGACTGCGCCAAATTTTGGTGAATTTACTGAGTAATGCGGTGAAGTTCACACACACTGGGGAAGTAGTTGTCTCGGTTACTGCCCGGGAATTAGATAATAGTTACGAAGGATCGGCAAATCAACAAAATTCTCCTAGCCAACTCGTTACATCATCTTCTCTCACTCCTCGTTCCCGTTACGAAATTCAATTTGCCGTAAAAGATACGGGGATTGGCATTCCGACAGACCGGATGGATAACCTCTTCAAGCCTTTCAGCCAACTAGATGCGTCCACCACCCGTCAGTACGGCGGTACTGGATTAGGGCTAGCTATTAGCCAGCGGCTGACTGAACTGATGGGCGGAAGGATGTGGGTTGAGAGTCAAGTTGGAGTTGGCTCTACGTTCTATTTCACTGTGGTTACTGCGGTAGTTTCCTCCTCATCCTTAATAGATTGCCCTGTTTCCCAGGAAATGTTAGCCGATAAACACCTGTTGATTGTGGATGATAATGGGATCAATCGACAAGTTTTAACTCTACAAGCCCAATCTTTTGGCATGGTTGCCCATGCTGCTCAGTCTGGAGCAGAAGCTCTCAGTTGGCTCGAGCAAGGACGACAGTTTGACATAGCAATTCTGGACATGCAGATGCCTCAGATGGATGGTCAAACTCTGGCGGCTCAGATCCGCAGGCAACCTAATGGCAAGAACTTACCGTTAGTGATGCTAACTTCTATTGGCCAGGTAGACTGCTCCAATCAAAACCCAGAAGCAAACTTCGCTGCTTATTTAAGCAAACCGATTAAGCAATCTCAGCTTTACAATATTTTGATCGGTCTGTTCAACAACCGAGTAATCCCATTTGAGACCTCTCCAGTATCATCGCCAAAATTTGACTCACAGTTAGCCCGACAACTTCCCCTCAAGATTCTGTTAGCTGAGGATAATGTAGTTAACCAGAAAGTAGCGCTCAATATTCTCCAGCGCTTGGGATACCGGGCTGATGTGGTTGCCAATGGTTTAGAAGTCTTGGCAGCATTGCGCCGCCAATCTTATGATGTAGTGCTGATGGATGTACAGATGCCAGAAATGGATGGGTTGACGGCGACACGTCACATCTGTCAGGAATGGTCGGTATCGACACGCCCTCGGATTATTGCTATGACTGCTAATGCCATGCAGGGCGATCGCGAAATCTGTTTGGCAGCAGGCATGGATGACTACATCAGTAAGCCAATCCGCGTTGAGGTTCTACAACTGGCATTAAATCAGTGTCACCTTTATCCTACTGTAGGTGAGAGGACAGCTAGCACCGAAGCTGTACCTCAATCCCCAGAGCCTAATGAATCAGATGCCATAGACCTAAAAAACTTGAAGGATTTAGCCGGGGAAGGAGCTAATGAATTTATCATTGAGGTGATTGATAGCTACCTAGCAGAGACTCCTCAACTTTTGCGATCGCTTAACAAAGCCCTTGAGCAAGGAAATGCAGAATTACTGCAACGTTCAGCACACAGCCTCAAGTCTAGCAGCGCCTTGCTGGGAGCTAATACTCTTTCCCAATTTGGTAAGACCTTGGAAGGAATGGGGGATACTGGCACTACTGTCGAGGCATCAGTCCTCCTACCCCAGGTTATGGCCGAGTACCAACGGGTAGAGGCAGCTTTGCTGTTGGAGCGCCGTAGCCTTTGGGTAAGATAGGTGAGGGAGTGAGGAGCTTAGGTAGGTAAGGTAGAACAGTAACTCCATAGGATCTCCGAGGAATTACCTTAATAAGGATGGCTGAAACTATTGATTTTATAGGATTTTAATTCTGCTCGATTACGAAAATATCATATGACTCAAGAATTATTTCCCCATCCCCTCATCCCCTCATCCCTCATCCCT
>DNXU01000587.1:4816-12559 GCA_003505715.1 Cyanobacteria bacterium UBA8803
TCCCTCATCCCTCATCCTTCCGCTTATAACGGTAGCTTTACTGTAAATGTCGTACCAGCTCCCACTTCACTTTGGCAGTAAATTTTTCCCTTATACAAGTCCACGCATTTTTTAACAATTGATAAACCCAGTCCTGTGCCTTGTATCATGCCAACATTACTAGCTCGGTGGAAAGACTCAAAGAGTCTGGCTTGATTTTCTGGCGGGATGCCAATTCCTTGGTCTTTAATTTGCAAGATAATCTCATCCTGTTCATAATAGAGTTGGAAATCAATCACTCCACCATTGGGAGAATACTTAATCGCATTAGAAAGCAAATTAGTCAGGATCTGGCGTAGCACTCTCTCATCCCACTCTCTTTCGGGACAGTTTTCCTGATAATTAAATTGCAGGGTATGCCTATTGGTAGCAGTAAGTTGGAGTTCTTCCACAATTTCACGACAAAATTCGGCTAACTTGAGGGGAACTGGGGTTAAATCAACTTTATCCAACTCAGTTTTACTGAGGAATAAGACATCGTTAACTAGACGGGTGAGGTGCTTGACTGCACTCTGCATTCGTTGTAAATGCTTGTGCTGTTTTTCTGGGGTTAACTTGTCGCGATATAAGTCCAGGATTTGCGCTGAGGAACTGAGAGCAGTTAGAGGCGTGCGGTACTCGTGGGCAATAGTTGCGAGGATGCGGTTATAGAATTGGTTTAGTTCTTTTTCTTGAGTCAGTGCTTGCCGCAACTGTACCTCTAATTGCTGTAACTTTTCATTAGCTAGCCTGAGTTCTTCTGTGCGGGTAGCCACTCGGTTTTCGAGTTCTTGATTGAGGTCTAATAGAGCCAGTTCAGTGGTGATGCGATTGCGGATTTCTTGTTGTAACTGGGCATTTTGATCCTTCAGCTGTAAAGATAGTTGGCGAATAGTCAGTTGGTTTTCTACACGCGCCACAACTTCTTCAAGCTGAAATGGCTTGGAGATATAGTCCACACCACCAAGCTGAAAAGCTTTAACTTTATCTATCGTTTCATTCAGTGCGCTCAAAAAAATCACTGGAATATCGCGGGTTTGCTCCGACGCTTTCAGCAAGGAGCAGACTTCATAGCCATCTATTTCCGGCATTAAAATGTCGAGCAAAATCAGATCTGGCGGATTTACCTGTATAGCCTTCAAAGCTAAGTGCCCGCTAAGGACTTTCCGAACTTGATACCCATGCTCAGTTAGCAAATTAGATAAAAGTCGCAAGTTATTTGGTTGATCGTCAACAACTAAAATATCTCCCTTAGTTGCTTCAGCTTGACTGCTATTCATTGTGGAAGGTCTTGAGTTAATTTGATGATTCAACTGAAACAAAAGTGATTGGCTAAATCCGCCAGAGTATTAGCCAGAAGTACATGGGAAGTATATGCGATCCTTGCTAGAACTCTGGACAATATAGCAGGTTACAGCATTTTATAACATATTATTTCAAGAGCCATAGTCAACTTAGCGACAATACCAAGGGAGGAATTGTTCGCTAGGTGTCTGACGAGCGTTATTTATAGTTCCTAGTTCATGTCAATAGCCAATTAGCAATGAACTAAGAATACTTCCCAGCCGAATATCGATTCCTGAATGGAAGTTATAGATGAGTATTCCCAGAAAACACCTACGGAGAACATGTGTTCAGTAATCATAATGCCACGAGCAGCCATCTATCTGTTGAAAATAGGGAGAGGGAGAGGGGCAGGGATTTTTATTATTTGTTTTGAGCTACAGATGATAGGTGGTATTGTGTTAGAGAGGCTTTGGGGCGTAGATTTCGCAGAAAAACTATAAATTTCTTAATATATCTAGCGATAGTTGTTGGGATTTTGGTCAAAGCGATAAACTGACAGAAGTATTTATACTTAGGATCTTGATGTTTGACTTCAATCCCCTATTAGAGTTTTCCCGCGCCCACTGTATTGCGATCTGTGGATTCTTGGTGGTTGCCAACTTACTCCTCACCTTGCAGACCATGATATTGACCGGATTGCACCGCTCTCAAGTTGAGGTGCGACCAGCAGCTTTAGTTGCTTGTATCCCAGCATTGGTAATGATACTACATGTATTCGCTTGGTTTGCGATCGGGGTAGTTATGGCTCCGACGTTTATCCTGTTATGGCTGGCAACTACCTGTTTGGGTATCAATTTCTGGGCTATCGGCCATCCACAAAGTATGGCTCGCTTGCTTCGAGGTGGTTGGTCATGGGCAACGGATTTGGTAACGGATGTAGCGGATAGGTTATCGGTTTCTGCACAGAGGCAAGTTTCCAACAAATAATACCCAGTTACGTTCAATATCTGTTTACTGCATTCGATCTATGGTGCGATACTGAATTGCTTCGGCAACGTGATGGGTTTTGAGATCTTGATCACCAGCGAGATCGGCAATAGTCCGCGCTACTTTGAGAATGCGATCGCTTGCCCTAGCTGAAAGTCCTAATTTCCGAATAGCACCTTCTAAGACATTGCGACTGGCATCATCAAGCTGGCACCATTGGCGCAGGTGGCGGCTTTGCAGTTGGGCATTGCAACGCAGGGTGGGTTCTGACTTGAAGCGGTGATGGGCGCGATCGCGTGCAGCTTCTACCCGCTGGCGCACGGAGTCGGAATCCTCTCCTCGGGGTTGTTGGGTAATCTCCTCGGGCTTGAGGCGATTAACGGCAACTTGTAAATCAATCCGATCCATCAATGGCCCGGATAGCTTCGCCCAATAGTGTTCCCGTTGGTGAGGCGAACAGGTGCAGGGTTGGAGGGTATCCCCAAAGTAACCGCAGGGACAGGGATTAGTGCTGGCAACTAGGGTAAACTGAGCCGGGAAAATTACTGATTGGCGGGTACGGGAAATGGTGACGCAGCCATCTTCTAAAGGCTGACGTAGGAATTCCAACACATCCCGTTTAAATTCCGTGAGTTCGTCAAGAAATAGAACACCTCGATGGGCTAGGGAAATTTCTCCCGGACGAGGAAAGCTGCCACCACCCACCAGCGAGGGACCAGAAGCAGAGTGGTGGGGACTGCGGTAGGGGCGATCGCTCACTAAGGTGCCTTTATCTTTCAGCAATCCGGCAACCGAGTAGATTTGCGTTACTTCTAGGGCTTCTGCAAAACTCAACGGGGGCAGAATTCCCGGCAGTCGTCGCGCCAGCATGGTTTTACCACTTCCAGGCGGGCCGACAAAGATTAAATTATGCCCTCCAGCTGCTGCAATTTCTAAAGCCCTGCGAGCGTGCGCCTGACCTTTAACCTCTTTTAAATCTGGTCCAGTAAACTTAGATTGGGCTAACTCCTGCAATCCATCAATCTGTAGGGGTGAATAACGCTCTGGTTCATTCAAGAAGTCGGCAACCTGTTCTAGATGCTTAAACCCGTAGACTGCCACATCTTTAACCACAGCTGCTTCCCGGGCATTATCAACAGGAACAACTAAACCAGCAATCCCCAACTCCTTAGCTGCTGCGGCTACGGGCAACACTCCGGCTACGGGGCGCAAATTGCCATCCAGGGATACCTCTCCTAAAAACAGATAATCGCCCAACAACTCAGCATTTACTTGTTCCGACGCTGCCATAATACCCACACTGATCGGCAGATCGAAGATTGGCCCCTCTTTGCGCAAGTCCGCTGGGGTGAGATTGATCACGATCTTGCGGGGTGGAAAGCCAAAACCCGCATTCTTCATAGCCGCCTTAACCCGTTCGCGAGATTCTTGAACAGCAGTATCCGGTAACCCAACCACGACAATTTTCGGCAATCCACCAGCAACATCCACTTCAACACCAACCTTTACCGCATCGATCCCGACAATTGAAGCACTCCAAACCCTAGCAAGCATCTATATCACCCTATGACTCATGGCTGAGTATAGTGTTTGCCCTTTGGGTAGCCTAACCGGGAAATTACCGAAAATTAAAATTAGTTTTCACAACAACCTTGAATTTGCGCCATCCTGAGGTATCATAGTCCTGACTTCTTTAAGCCGAACTTACTAGATCTGCGTCTCAACTCAACTAGGCTTTGGCGAGATCGCCTAATTTCCGTATCAAATTTTGCCGAAAAGTCACAATTGATAGAACGGGACGCTTAACAAATTGGCACATAGCCATGTCTCTAGGATTAGAAAGTTTCCTACTCTGAAATCATCTCAGACGGAGGCTAAAAAAAGGGGTACTAATCCTTGCTATTCCCCTCCTTCAAATCGTTTTTGGGGCATCCAATCTGAATTAGGTGATTGTTATGTTAAAAAACTTGGCGACCTTAGGACTTATTGCGGCTGTTCCTATTGCTACAGCCACTTTTTGGTATCTTTCAACACCTAAATCGCAAAATGTCCCTGCTGCACCAAAAGGGAAGATCGCAACTCCCTCAGTTACTTTACCAGAGGATACTTTACCCGAAGAATCAGAATCCGCATCCGAACTGGGGATCTCGCTACCATCAGAAATTCCAGTCAGACCCCTACAACCGGAAACCCCATCTTCAACTGCCTTATTATCCGCTAAACCTCGCATGGCTGTGGAAGCGCTCAAAAGCTCTAAAGGGCGCTACTCGACTGCATTGTCCCCTAAGAAAGTGGGAACTACTGTTGCTGCCTTAGAACAATCTAAAAAAGGGTACTCAACTGCATCATCCCTTAATAAACCGCGAACTGTTATTACAGCTCTCAGACAACCTAAAACCAGCTCCTCAATCCCCTTATTCCCCAACCAAACTGAACCCTTTCGAGTAGTACCATCCTCAAATCAATTTACGCTTCAACAACCGGAAACGAATCCTGCCACTCAATTTTTACCAAACCCATCGGGTGCAACTGTCGCCATACCCTCGCCCAGTGAAGTTACTCCGTGGCAACCCCCATCAAGCGCTGCCCCTGAATCCTCCTCCAACCAACTTAATCCTGAGATTGCCATACCCTCGCCGCCCAGCGAAGTTACGCCGTCGCAACCCCCACCAAGCGCTGCCCCTGAATCCTCCTCCAACGAACCAACTCCTGAGGCAACCGGATCGTCACCAGTTCTGGTTACACCTCAACCACTGCCTGAGAATCCCGCCCCGGAATCATCCCCCAGCCAACCCACTCCTGAAGCCGCCTTACCCTCACCAACTTCACCCACGCCTCAAGAAGTGCCAGTCAGCCCCGCTGCGAAATCTTCTCCCAATCAACCCGATCCGGCGATCGCAGTACCAGCAAACACTAAACCATCGTCAGATAAACCCGCCCAACCAGAGGATGTGAAAGTTGATGCAGAAATGGTGGAAAAGGTTTTGAACCAACCTTGCGAGCGATCGCCTGAGGCAGTCTGTGCCGAAGCTCCACCTATGCAACCTTAGCTCAGAGGTGTACCAACTGTATCACCATGGACTTTCCCTTAGGGCGTCAAAACTTTGACCAAGAGATCAATCAGCCAGACAGCCAAATTGATCTGGCTAAAGCTGCACTATATATTGCTCAAGAAGAATACCCCAACTTGGAAATTGATGCCTACCTCAATGCTCTCGACGTGATGGCGGCAGAGGTGGAGGAGCGCTTGCCAGTTGAACGGTATCCGCTGCGAACGATCCAGTGCCTCAACCAGTACTTATATGACGATTTAGGTTACACGGGCAACACCAGCGATTACTACGATCCTCGCAATAGCTTCCTGAACGAGGTCATCGATCGCCGCACGGGCATTCCCATTACTCTCTCCCTGATTTACCTGGAAATTGCCCGAAGGCTGGATTTTCCAATGGTTGGTATCGGTATGCCGGGGCATTTTTTAATTCGGCCAGAGTTTCAGAATGTCGGTATCTTTATTGATGCCTTCAATCGGGGTGAGATTTTGTTTGAGCAGGATTGCGAGGAACGCCTGACGCAGGTTTACGGGGAACCGATGCAACTGCAACCCACTTTTATAGAACCAGTCAGCCATCGTCAGTTTTTGGCACGGATGCTGACCAACCTTAAACACATTTACCTCAACCGTCAGGACTTGCCCAGAGTCTTAGCTGTCGTGGAGCGCATCTTGCTTCTATTTCCAGACGCACCCAGAGAACTGCGCGATCGCGGACTTCTCTATTACCAGCTAGGATACGGTTCTAAGGCATTCCAGGATTTAGAAATTTATCTGGCGATGCTACCCAATGCTGAAGATGCTGAGATAATTCGCCGATTGCTGGAGCGGCTGAGCCGTGAAGCTTAAATCACTGTAAAGAAAGATAAAGTCTTTTTTAGATATAATTACTTGTCGCAATGTAAAGAAATGTCAGGAACTCCAAGATAATGTTGCAGGTCTGGGAATAGTGAGGTAGGAGGAAAGTTCCTTACTCGTGCAGCAGTTGAGGTGGACTAAAAACCAAAGACATGTCACAGCCAAAAATCAACGCCTGTTCCCAAATCCAATGTCCCTTTTTTGCGGTGAAGCCTTCTGAAGGTAGGTGTCCGCGATACAGTCATCCCAGTCAATGCCATCTTACCACGATGTTTGCCTTTGAATCTGATGGGTACTGGCTATTTAATGCTAAGGAAAGCGAACTCCCTCAAATTGAAAAGGCGAACGAGCGGTTTTTAACGAAGGATAAAGCGAGCCGTAAACAACTAGAATCCTTAAAAAAGATGAAGGTATCGCGGAAATTAGAATTACCTATTCCTCCAGCGATCGACTATCCTGGCGCTGATACCCAATTACAACCTGAAACGTGACGTTATGGTCGCGGTGCAAAGAAGGAGACAGATTTTTATATTATTATGCCATTCAGGACGGCGGCTTAGCCCCTACTACTAGGCACGAAAGCCGACAAGTCAGCTCTAACAAGTCTGAGGTAGCCGAACGGTCGTAAAAGTGCTACATTGATTGCAGTTGTGAATAAATGTAACAGTTTGCCTGGGAGTAGTAATCCAACCTGGTTACAACTCTTCGCATGAAGACAGAAAATACTCAAGCTCTAGGAAGCAAGCTTGGGAAATTTGAACAGCGCTAGAAAGTTAATGATTCAGTTAGTTCAGAAATTTAACTCAAATTCTGAACTCCTGAATTACTGCATTCTTATGTTCAAAATCATGGCTCGTGTTCCTAAAAAGGAGCCTCTAATTTGCCCAAACTGAGTACAACTGCATGATAGGAGAGAAATGCATGACCCAAGTAATGGCACAAGATCAAATCATGAGAGACGATCTCCAGCAATCTTTAACTAGAAGTCATATTAATCCCTCCACTTTAAGTACTTTTCAGAGAATTCTTCTCACTACCGATGGGACGTTAACAGATATTTTAGAAGCTTATTTGTTTGAACAAATTCAAGTTATAAAGTTATCTGAAGAATTTATAGCTATTTCTCATGCTTTGCCCTTGATGGGATTAAAAGAAGGTGCCGAAGTTATAGAAAGGAAAATTTTTTTACAGGGGAAGATTAGCAGAAAAAAATATATTTATGCTGAATCAATTATTGTTCCTGAAAGGCTAGACGAACACTTCAGGCACGAATTATTGAAAACCAGAACACCCATTGGCAAAATTTGGTTCGAGCAACGAGTAGAGACCTTTAAAGAGATTGTAGATTCAGCTAAAGAGCCAGCTAATACCTTAGCCAGTCATTTTAAGATTGAACCATCAGAAAATATGCTATCCCGTACCTATCGCGTGTTTTCCAATCGTCAACCTGTGATGATGATTACTGAAAAGTTTCCTGAGAGCTATTTCCTCAATAGTTTTGAGCAATAGGGATGAGGGAGAGTGAGGGATGAGGGATGAGG
>DNXU01000587.1:12615-14859 GCA_003505715.1 Cyanobacteria bacterium UBA8803
GGGTGAGGGAGAGTGAGGGGGGAGGGGAAAACATCTATAGGTAATCTAAATGAATTGTGGAATCTTCTTATTCCTGTTCTCTATTTAACCGGGAAACCAGTACAAATGTCCAGTCTCGGTAGAGGAGTGCAATTCAGACAATTGACGCAAACGATGGGCTAAATGCTCTCCACTTAGAGGTATTAGGAGATAATCTTCAATTCTTAAATTTCGCTCTATCCAGGGGAGACCATATCCAGCTTTAGCACTCAGGGCAACTATCGGCACTTCTTGGAGTTGGGGGTGACGGCGGAGTTGTTGCGCCCAACCTTGGGCTAAGCGTTCTGAAATATTGGCATAAATCAGTACCATATCTACAGAATGGGGTAGTACTCGGCAAGCCACTTGTGCTGGCTCAGATACAAATGTAACTTCAAATCTGTTGAGTAAGAACCATTCCTTGAGTTTGTTACAGTTAGGGGATGGTGTACCCATCGCTAGGATGCGAGCGATCTTGGGTGCCTCCTCAAAGTTATCGGCTTTAGATTCATTATTACTTTTCTCCAACATTCTATCCTGATTGCACAAACTGCAATGGGAACTATTGCTGGTAGCGGTGCACGAGAGAACTTTAGGGAGGCGACAGAGGGCGCACTCGTTTATAGTAAAACTGCCTTTTAAGAATTCATCGAAGGAATAAATATCCCCTATAATATAAATTTGGCCAAAATCTGAGCGCTGCTGTAGTTGCTCCCAAAACTCCTGGAAATCTTTGTGATAACCCCAATAGTCATACACTAAGCCTGCAAAGGGTAGGGAGCCAGACAATGGGCTTTTTAGAGTTTTACCTCGGCTGATAAAATAAGCAACATAACTCCTCAGTAGGTCAATGCTGGTTGCTGTATCCCCTTCCTTTTTTAAAGAGTGGCAGTTCTCCAAGGGCTTTGGGTGATGAACAGAGGTGAGGCACTGTAATTGTTGATTAACGGACTGCAACTGTTGAGCAAGCTGGTATTGTTGAATCGCGATCGCCAGCTGCTTGGCCATCAATGAAAATACGGCAATCTCTGACTGTTTCCACTGCCGGAACTCAGAACATTGATGGGCTATCAGTAATCCCCATACTTGAGAGGTTTCAGGTGTAGGGGTAGATTGAAGGTTTCCTTCTAACTGGATGTTTAAATCTGTATAGTTTTGGCTTAAAAACGGGTTCAACTCGAAACCTACTGGCCGAATTGCGATCGCCAATTTGGCCTTAACTCCAAAAAATGCCTCTAATTGCTTAACTGGATATTGTTCTACACCAACCTGGTAAATATCTTCAACGGTTTGAATTTTCCCCTGCCTAAATTTTTCCATCTCCCCATAACTCAAGAGATGATCTAGCCGCGTGTCCAGCATCGTTTTCCAACCTGGTACTAAGGACTCCGCAATGACTGAGATGTGTCCGTTGTCTGCCAGCTGACAGATTACGACTCGATCGGTTTGAAGATATTGCTGCACCTTGAGTGCAGCATTGTTAAGAATATCATTGAGATTTCTGAGAGAGTTGCTAGGTTGAGCGATCGCTTCTACAGGCTGGACTAAGGCAGTTTCTAAATCTTGGTCTTGAGTACTCTCCTGAGGTGCGATCGCAGAAACTCGCCTATCACCTGTTGGTAATTCTTGCCCCTTTTCCCTAGTCGGGTGTTCCTGGCAAATGCCATAAGGCATTTCTTGATGACAGTGAATACAAAACCAGTAAGGTCTTCCAGAATGGACGTGACACAATAAAGGGTACGAACAGAACGGGCATAGATGTTTCTTTGACATAATTACTTTCCCCGTGAATTCGAGGTTATATTTTTTCAGTCAGCTTGGGTTGAAACGTCGAATTCACCAAGGTTGTATCCTTGGAGAACCGCCTTTTCTCTCCAAACGCAATCGAAGAGAGACTACAGAAGTAATCGCATTAATAAACTCCACCCTTACAAAGTGCGGGGGAGGCTTACAGCAACAGGGGGAGAGTTGGGAGGAAGAGGAGAGAATTGCTTTCCCTACACTCCCTGCTTCTCCTCTCTCCTTACTCGCCTATGCTGTGTTGGATCTATTGAAAAACTGTGGTAGGGGGTGTGGTATCGGGCAGGCAATAATTTATTATTTATTGTCCCTATTCTTTAATCTTATTTAAGAGGTATAGAAAATTTCAGAATCTTATTAAAAAGATACAATTTACTTATAAAAAGTTTATTTTTTTGGTAATGGAATTGGTAATTGGTAATT
The DNA here is from genome assembly GCA_003505715.1 of Cyanobacteria bacterium UBA8803. Lineage (GTDB taxonomy): Bacteria > Cyanobacteriota > Cyanobacteriia > Cyanobacteriales > Coleofasciculaceae > UBA8803. The sequence continues at coordinate 14,857 of DNXU01000587.1, forward strand.
GGT
>DNXU01000587.1:14932-18578 GCA_003505715.1 Cyanobacteria bacterium UBA8803
CCATCATCCATCACCCATCACCCTCTTTTCCCCAACAGTACCCAATAAGGGTGCTGTAGCTTCTGAGGAAACTTTGGCACCATAACAAACATGGTACTTAGTCAAAGAATCCCTAAGTTCTTTGAGTGTTTGGGAGGTGAGTTATGGAATCAGATCCAAAAATTAGACTTTCCTTGGAACAGGAATTTAATCTCAAAGCTTTTGAAGAGCAAATTAAGGACATTAACCTAGAACAAGCCAAAGTACTCCTAACTGAGCTGTACAGGCAGCTCTCATGGCGTGAGGCTTACTTCAAATATTTCATCAAACAAATAGATTTTCTTCCGGAGTGACTGCAAAAAAGATCCGGATGCCACAAATACAGTCTTGAAAGACACCATAAACAAGGCTGTTAGAGTTAACCCATCAGGTATTTAACCGCCCGTTTAAAACAGGGGATGTACGCACAGTGCAGCATCCCAGGTCAAGTTGCTGGGTTAACCAGGACTCTCTACCTTGGATTACATAAAGGAGTTTCCCATGATGCAACAAATGTGCTGGCTATCTCAGTTTGGTACAACTGACCGGAAAATCTTGCATTTGCGTACTGCCCCTAGCCAACCCTGGCGGCCATACACAGCCTTTCCTCAGTATGCTGTTCCAGACTACCCTATACCTGGAGGTTCTAAAGGTTGGGCAACTTATCAGAAACTTAGGCTGGCAGGCTGGGTTTTGGTTGCTAGTGCCACTGAAACACCCACCATGGCGGACGAATACGATGAACTGGCTAGCTAAGGTTATTGGTTGTTAGTTGTTTGTTATTGGTTGTTGGTTATTTGTTCGGAATAACTAATAACTAAGATTAGGGTTTGTCCAAGATGCAATTATCCAGTCATCGCAAATCCAGGTTTGTGACTACATTTTTACACAATGCGCTAAACCTTGTAGAGACGTTCCGCCGGAACGTCTCTACTAAAACTAAAAGGTGGTTCTATACGGCTTGTTGATAAGGACTGGTCAACTTTTCTAACTGCTGTACCAACAAACTGAGGAATAAGCCCACATCAGTGACGACGCCGATGGATTCCACCGAACCGCGATCGCTCAATTTCGTTACCACAGATGGGTTGATATCCACGCAAACCATCTTCACTCCAGCTGGGGTCATATTACCCACGCCAATTGAGTGCAGCATACTGGATAACATCAAAATTAGGTCTGTTCCTTCTAGAAGTTTGGCATACTCAGCTTGGGCTTTGATTAAATCCATCTGAGTATCTGGTAGAGGGCCGTCATCGCGGATGGAACCAGCTAGGGAGAAGGGTACGTGGTTGCGGACGCACTCATACATCACCCCTTGGGTGAGGACTCCCTGCTCTACTGCTGCCGCAATACTGCCACAGCGACGGATCAGATTGATGACTTTGAGATGGTGGCGGTGTCCGCCGCGAACTGGGACGCCACGCTGCATGTCCACGCCGAGGGAGGTTCCCATCAAAGCCTGTTCGATGTCGTGAACGGCGATCGCATTTCCCCCTAGGAGTGCCTGCACGTACCCTTCTTTAATTAGACGGGCTAGGTGTTGGCTCCCGCCAGTATGAATTACAACTGGGCCGGCAGTTACTACTACTTTGCCACCTTGGTCGCGAATTTGGCGCATTTCCCAGGCAATTTGCTCAACAACCAATTCGACTCGGCGTTCGCTGGAAACACCGGAACCCATAAAGGTAAATTCGCTGGGGGCATTCCGTTGTTCGCGGGACTCAGTCTTGCGTACTGTGCGAATTCCTTCCACACCAACTACCACCTGTTCGCCCACTTTGAGATCGCGCAGTACTTTACAACGTGCCACTGGGCCATTGGGGGTGTGGGTGACTGCGATCGCGCCATCCATGCGCTGGTTTTGCACTTTCACCCACTCGCACTGAATCCTTACTTCTGTGGGATAGATCGTTGTAACATAAAAGTCATCGGGAGCCACACCATCTTGGATGACGGGTTCCAGGTTAGTATCGCAGAGTTCTTGAGGAAGAGCCACGGCACCCAGATCGATGAGCTGGGTCATGATTTCTTCCATGACATCGTGGGAAGGAGCCGATACCTTCACCTGGGCATTAGAAGTACTTTGTCGCTGTTCTCCTAGCTGGAAGTTCAGAACTTGGAAGCTGCCGCCATTCTCCACAATTAAATCTAAGGCGCGGCTGATCAGGCCAGAGTCTAGCAGGTGTCCTTCCATGCGAATGACGCGGCTTTCTACGAGGACATTGGCATGGAGTTCAGTGCGGACTGGCTCTGTTACTCGTAAGGTTAGGCATTTGGCAGCACCACCAGCTTTGAGAAATTCTGTCAGCGGTGTTTCAATCACGTCAAATCCTACCCCTGCCAGACGCTGCTTGAGTGCGTCACTAGCCTTATTCATGACTACCGTGCGATCGATATTAACTGCGTTGCAGGCAAAATTAACGGCATCGGCTTCCTCAAGAGCAATGCGCTTTTCCGGCGCTACTCGCATTTCAATTAAGCGGTTGGAGTAGGAGTCAAAAGCAGCGGGGTAGTAGAGTAAATAGCCGCCCGTTAGGGGACAGAAGCAAGTGTCCAGGTGATAGAACCGCTCATCGATCAGCCGCAGCGATACGACTTCAATGTCGAGCCATTTGGCTAAGTAGGGGTGGGAGTCTAGTTCGGAACGGAAACCGTAGCCTGCCCATAGCCAGCGTCCTTCGCGATCTAGCAATGCGTCACCTGCGCCTTCAAAGGGTAAGTCTTTGGGCAGTTCGTAAACGGTGTAACCTCCGTCTTCAAACCATTTTTTGAAGTGAGGTTCTTCACCCTGGCGTTCTTTGTGGAGGAAGCGGCTGAGAACCACGTTTTTACCCAACACCAAACCCGCATTAGCCGTAAATACCATATCCGGCCAACCTGGTTGGGGTTCAACTAAATCCACGAGGGAGTACTCTTTAAGGATGTGGTGCAGTTTTTGCCACTGTTCAACAGCCCGATCGCGAGAAGACTTGTGAATATTCCCCTCCATCCAAGGGTTAATCACATAATCCACATCATAGTGGTTAGGAGAGCACATCAAAAAGCGAATCGAATCAGTCATGATTGTTACAGAAGAGGTAGACGCCTACATAGGAGGGATGAGGGATGAATAGGCATAGAGCGTTCATTCCTTATCTCTATCTCTTGACGCTTAGTAAAGACCAATCTATTATCGTATCACTTTAATGTAGAGTGAATTAAAGAAGTTACTATGATTCATACTGGTGGTTAGTTTAAGGTTATTATGGGTAAGTGGCTGCACTCTTCTCAACCCTTGCGAATGGAGCGCGTTCGGCAGGCATTTACTCATTCAAACTAACTTTTGAATTTCCGCTACACTTAGCCCGGTTTTTTGACTAATGGTTTGAATATCCAATACATCTAAAAGTTCGCGAGCAATTTCTATAACCTTTTGTTGCATTCCCTGCTCCATCCTTTCTTCTCGACCTTCTTCTCGACCTTTTTCTAGACCTAAATGCTGAGCTTTCAAAATTGCATTGTGGCTGTCATGGATAAACATCTCTCGCTTCTCTAGTGCCTCTAGTTCCCGTTTTGTGAGCTTACTTTACCCAATCAGCCAGCGCAAGCCTAGTCCTAAGTTATTGAGGAAGGACGGGTTTTGTTT
>DNXU01000587.1:18798-21201 GCA_003505715.1 Cyanobacteria bacterium UBA8803
CATCCCTCATCCCTCATCCCCTCTAAAATGAGAATACCCCCCAGTTAAAGGGGGGTCAGTAAGAATTGTAAATTTGCAATCTTTTAAGAAGAAAATACTTCCTTTGATAGATGACAGTTATAGCTTGTCTTAAAAGAAAAAACTTAGCGCCTTCTCTTACTATTACTCGAGAGGGTAACGAATTCTAAAGCTGTTCTACGATAAGGATACAGTCGTTCTAGACTGAGCAAGAACAGACCAATTAATACCTGAATTGGCCAAGGTGCTAGAGCAAAACCAAAGATCAGACAAAAGATGGCACTGCCAACGGCTAGAACGCGGGGAACTTCGTGAGAAGCTCGTAGAGACAACCAGATGCTACCGATTGCGCTTACCAGAAGAATGAGGAAAGTGGGAAGCATAGCGATCACCTCTTGAAACTTCATAGAGGGCTTCCGCCAGGTAAAGTAACTGGGAAAGCCCTCATGATGGTATCTTAGCACTCAACCTATAAGGAAAACTTGTAATATTAATAACTAAAGCTGTTTTATTCAAAAAACTTTGCATAACTTTGTATTTGATCCGACATGCCACACCCAATGGGGAATGGGGAATGGGGAGAGTTTTTTATCGTTATCACGGGCTGTTTTCTTGCAAAAAGTTAAATAACCAATTTTTGAGATGGTAGGTAGCGCGGCAATCATCTTCGTTATAGCGCTGGATAGTATTGAGCAGCGAGCGATCGCCTGTTGCCAGCCAGCGGTTGTACAAGCAGACGCATTGGGAACCTGTAATCTCGGCATCGCGCCACTCAAAACCCAGCCATCTGGCTAAGTGTTTGAGAGAATAACTCTCCACTGGCAGCATCACGGAACTCATGACTCGGTGATGCACGTCTACAAAACGGGAAAGCAAGGGTTGAAGACGCCATAGCGGTGTATGGTATAGTTTGGCTAAGCGCTTGACCGTCTCCACTTCATAGTCAGAAAAATGGAAGATTGGAGCATCGGGGTAGAGCCAAACCAAATCTAAAAATTCTTGCCAAATTGATGCTTCATCCTGGGGATTTTCTGCCACCAAGGGATGAAAGGTTTCGGTATCCGTGGACCGATCGATTACCAAAAGCCCGAGTAAATAGTCAAGTTTTAGTTCTGGCTCTGCTTCAATATCAAAAAATAGTTCTACTGACGCCGCAGGTAAGGTATCGGTATACCTAATAGATTGAGATCTCTTGCCATTCCCAGACTCAGCAGCCAAACTTAACCCATCGGCATTCTCGCTGCCGTCACCTTCTCTTGAGGGTTGGTTGGGGGAAGAGTTAGGTTTTTGACGCAGAATGGCTCGATTTTCTACCGTCGCTCGCGCTTGCTGTACTAAATCAGAGGCAACTTCTACACCAAAGGCTGATTCCAGGATACTAACATTGGCTTGGGCAAGCGATTCTACCGCTGTTATTTCCAACTCTTGCAATATTTGGTAACGGCTGGGAGTGACTCCTGGCAAAAGGGAAATGTGTTTCTGAGATTTAGCGATCGCGTGACAGCTACTATACCACTGACAAAGACTGCATTTCTGCCGCGATATAAAAACTTCGGGTTCTTGTCGCTGCTGTATTGTTTCGATACATTCCGATAAAACTTCCTGCATCAGTGGCACCCATCGTTCCAGGTTAACAGCATAGGCACCTTGACGGCGTAAAATTAACCAGGTACTACTCGGTAAAACACCCTGCATCGCTGCCAGCAATTGAGCGCGAAAAGCAGCCACCATCTGATATTCTGCCTTGGGTCGCCTGCCAAATTTAATAGTGATGGGAACATATAGCCACTCTCCCAAATTAGACTGCCCCGGCTGTTTAATTAACAAATCCGGATAAGAAACCAGCGTCACCCCTTCAGGAGTTTGCATCAGCAGTACGGGTTGAGCAATACAATTTGTCCCTTGTTGCATCAATTCCAAAGTCGCCTTGGCTCCCGCTTCCCAATTTTCCCTAGGGTAGTGGGGTAAGCGGGGATTAGTTATGTCAGCACTGAAAGGTAAAGCCGACAGCAGAGGACTTTCTAAGGCTTGGCGATTTACTGCTTGGCGATTTACGGCTTGATTTTGATGATCTATTCCTAATACCGTTTGCTTGTGGGTGAAGCTATCCTGTTGCAGTTTCAGCAGAAAATCTGCTGGGGGATCTTGCTGAGTAGAGTCTCCATAAACATCTAGAAATGCCCGACGCCGACAGCGTTTGTAATGTAGCAGTAAATCATCAGTCACAAGCATGGTGTCGAGCAATGGGGAATGGGTAATGGGTGATGGGTGATGGGTAATAGGGAAGGGGGAATGGCTAAATTACCAATATTTGTATATTAGCCCCCCTAACTCCCCAAGTTGATGGGAAGATCCAGCCCTTATGCCCAATTACCAATTACCAAT
>DNXU01000587.1:21327-25968 GCA_003505715.1 Cyanobacteria bacterium UBA8803
ACCAATTACCAATTACCAATTGCTGCTAACCGCGCCGTACCATAGGCTGCGGCTGTGTGCGTGGATGGTATGATGGGAACCTGAAGCTGACGCTCTCGAATTGCTGTCCAAGTGGCATTTTTGGCACCCCCACCTGCTGTATAGACGCGAGTTAGGGGCGTTGCACCTAACTGTTGCAATAATTCATATCCCCTGGTTTCAAGTCTCGCTATACTTTCGAGCAAACCGTGGAGGAATTCCACCGGGTTAACGGGCCGGGGTTCCAGTTGGGGGCAGAGATGGGGGTCGTTGATGGGAAAGCGATCGCCTACTTTGAGTAAGGGATAATACTTGAGAGGACTTTCTTTTTGGGGGTCGATTTCGCAGCTGAGGCTTTCTAATTCGGCATCGCTGAAGAATTGCCGCAGCACCGCCCCACCACTATTTGATGCCCCACCTGTTAACCACAACTCTCCCAAGCGGTGACTGTAGATTCCGTATCGGGCATCTTCTACAGGGGTATGGCTTAAAAGTTTTAGCACTAGGGTAGAACCAAGAGAAGTTACTGCTTCACCAGGAGACTGGGCACCACTGGCAATAAAAGCGGCAATACTATCTGTAGTGCCAGTACAGACTGTGCAGTCTTGAGGCAACCCCAAACGATGGGCAATTTCTGGAGTTACCTCACCCACTGGGGTTCCTGGTGCTAGAACTTTGGGTAATATCGGCGTTACTGGTAGCTGCGCCAGCCAAGCTGGATAGCATAGATGTTCGGGGTCATAACCCAACTTTAGGGCATTGTGATAGTCGCTAACTCCTAGCTGACCGTGCAATAGGAAAGCTAGCCAGTCCGCTTGATGCAAGAAATAAGACTTTTGAGTGTTAGCTTTTGACCTTTGAGTTATCCATAGAAGCTTGGCGAGGCTGGAGGTAGCACTTAAAACTACATGATGGGCAGGAGCAATTGCGCTTAATTGTGCCATCACGGCTATCCCTCGATCATCATTGTAGAGAAGGGGTTCCTCTAGGGGGTTACCGTCGCGATCGCACAGTAGCACGGTGGCAGAAGTTCCATCAATTGCGATCGCCCTAATTTCCCCTCGGATATTTGCAGGAATCTGCTCGATCAGGGCAAATAAAGCGTTCTGCCAGCTCTTTATTAATTTAGCAGGGGTTATTGTTGCCAATGGGTGTTGGGCTTCAGCTTGAATAACACCTTCCGCATCAATGACTACAGCTCGTGCGCCAGTGGTGCCGAAATCAATGCCGAGGTAAAGCTTCATGAGATTACCCAAGTATACTAAGGTTGGCTCGCCCGTACTGATCGTGGAAAACGGTATTTTTGGTGANNATTGGTAATTGGTAATTCCTTACCCAGTAAGCATTTGGCTTTATAAATTAGTTTTTCTTATCACAATATCTACGGGAGAGCCAATTTTGTCGGATTTTACCAAATACCTGAGTACTTTTCAAGAGCCAAAAAGCAGTAAAACCCTTGCCTGCTCTGAGATCTACCTTTATTCAGCAAACCCTATTTACTAGTAGCATAATCACATCGTTAAGAGTTTCAATTTCTTCATCTATTTTAATAATTTTATCTTTACATTTCTCTTTCATATAATTCTCTAATTCCGCCAAATATTTTTGGCAATAAGGCGATTTAATTCGAGAAAATTTCCGGTCAAATCTGTCGTCTGGCCTGAGCTTTTCTGAATCGAGTTTTAAAATATAAGCCACATCTTCCCAAATCTTGATAAAATGGGACTGTTCTAAATTTATTGTACTATGGAAGCTACATAGTTACCTTTAACAGGGATTAGATTTACTTCGGCATATTGTGATATATCGCTCAAAATTTGTCTTGGTACAGTGATGTTATGGTACTTCCTTTCAAAGATGGGAAGGTAATGCTCCATCATAAAATAAGCCAGTCTAATTTGCAGTGAGGTTGGCAGCCTATATAGAAGACGAAAGCAGTTTTCGGCACAAGTATTTCCATAAGGATCGGCAATTCCTTGGATGATGTCATCAAGCAGTTTTTCTCTTCTGTTCATGGTTTGGCTTTTCTTAAATAAGTGTCACCCTCCCGGCAAAACTCTAACGTCTGAGTTAGTCCAGGGCGATCACTTTTGGTTCCACTAATTGTGTCACTGAAGATTTTTTCACATCCTGCACTCACTAGCGCATCAGTCTGTAAGTCCAGTACTTGCTCTGATTGTGTAATGGCAAGTGTAAGAAAACCAGGAACGAAAACACGTTGTTGTGGGGAATTTTTCGCGGAGTCTAACAGTACTCCACAACCGGACGTTTGTGTAAAAGCGCTATCGAGTGACAGGAGGGTTGGCGTATTAGAAAACCTTCGTTTTTGGGTACACAACAGGACGTTGTGTTAAGATGATTGGACAAGCACTACGCGATCACACACTTCTCTTTGTTACTGCATAACTTTTCTCTTGTTGCCAGGTAGATGTATAGCTAACTGCCCTAGAAGTTACGAGTAAAAAGCCAGCAGTGGAAGATTTGGAGTCATTGCTCGCTGAAAAGCTGAAGGAAGTAGGACAAAACCCTGCTGAAATACTTTTTGCGAAACAATGAGAGCATCACCATTTCGTTCTTGTTTCTATGGATGAACAGCTACGCCAACTCATTGAAGAGGTGTGTCAGCACCCACTCAAAAGCCTGAAAAGGCGGAAGGCGATGAATCGGCTGCTCTTTCAAATTCAACAACTGCCGCGATTGTGGAAATCTTCTCACCCTGACTATTTAGAGGCTCTGAATCAAACCTTTGAATGGGTAAACCGAAGGATTTGTCAGGACTTTTCTCTGGATAATCCCTTAATTCAAAAGCGGTTGGTGCAGTGGATTAACAGTTACCTGCGCTGGCGAATTAAAGACCTATATTCACCTGATAAGCGTGCTTCACTCAGCTTGGATGCAACAATTGGGGGTGAGGAAACGGAAACGACCTTTCTCGAACAACTGTCAGAAACGGGTTTTAACGCTCCTACTCGCAGCGGTTTTGATGCCTATATCGAACAAATTGAGCGGGAGCAACAACAATCCATTAGTTTGGTACTGGAAGAGTACATTGAGGAAAACCCAGAGGGAAGACTAGGGAATTGTCATCCCAAAGCACGTCCGGATTGTAACTGTCAGTTGCTCACTCAGAGGTTGCTGTTGAAAAGCCCACCGGATAAGCTGGCTGGCATTGCTAAAGAGCTGGGTATCAAGTACCAAACCTTAAATTCTCACTGGAAACGAAATTGTCTCCCCCTCCTCCAAGAGGTTGCTAAGGAGCTAGGTTATCAACCGGAGCCTTGAGCGATGAACAGCACAGATACACCACTTTTAAGAGTTCCACTCGGTACGGAAGCACATCGTATCGCAAGGCGTTTGGCGGGTGAAGCGATGCAACTGGCGGCACCAGCTAGACGTGAGGTAGGGAAGCGAGTTTACCTGAATGCGCTAGCAGTCTACGCGGTTCACAGCTATCTGAAATGGTTGGCATACGAGACGGATATCAGTCAAGGCGACTGTTGGCATCCGGTTATGCGGAGTCGATGGGATGTGGCGGATTTGGTGATTCCTGGGGTTGGGAGGTTAGAGTGTCGTCCGGTTTGGGAAGGAGAGACGGCTTTTGCTGTGCCTGCTGAAGTGACGGAAGACCGAATTGGCTATGTGGCGGTTCAGTTTGGGGAACAGTTAGACCGAGGAACGTTGCTGGGGTTTGCGCCTGGGGTTGCTGCTTCTATGCTGCCAGTTCAGTTGCGGGTTGCGGACTTACAGTCTCTCGATGCTCTCATGGAGTATCTCTATCGACTGGAAATGGTGAATGAGTTTCTGCAAGGGGATGACTCGGTGGCGGTGCGGGTGCGGGAGATGCTGGAATCTTGCTTGATGTCGGAAATTGTGGCGCAATTGGAACGGGTTTATCGGATTGAGCCGGAAGATGAAAGACCGTATGCGGTGAAGGATATTTTAACGGGTAGTGTTGTTGGGGCGGGGAGCGATCGCGAGTCTATGGCTGAGGATGATGAAGATGAGATTGAGCTACTGGAACTGGCAGAGGAGTTAGTAGAAAAGTTGGCACAGATTTGGGAAGACGATGACACGACAGCCTCATAACCAATTTGCTAGGCAGTATTTGAGAGAAGAGAACAGGGAGTTCATAAGGTGCTGAACTTTCATTTACCTGGAGCGATCGCTTCCGCAAGCTCTTGAGTCGTAGCACCTGTAGAGAGCAAGGCTCGAACTAGGAGATCTAGTGAAACAGACGGATCGCCTGCTTCCATTTTTGCAACCCTTGATTGACTAGACTTAATCCTCTGGGCAAGAGCCTGCTGAGAAAGCTGTTTGCTGAGCCGGAGCTGCTTGAGACGCTTGCTCAATGCTAGCTTCAATTCTATATATGTGGCTTCTTCTGGTGAAAGTTCGAGAAAGTCTGAGGCATCTCCAATGCTCCAGCCTGCTGCTTCTAGACGTTGGCGTTTAGCTGTATCCATAACTCGAATAAGTTCATTGAATTTCAGAGAAGGGCGACGAGAATTTCTTTCTTGACAGAGGGAGGAGAAATCGCCACGCCACCCCTTATTTTCTTGGTGATTGGGGATTGCTAATTGGAAAATTCCTTGAAAGCCTCCCACGGACGTGATCGCATCCGTT
>DNXU01000587.1:25984-28556 GCA_003505715.1 Cyanobacteria bacterium UBA8803
AACACGGGCTTAGACTTCCCCCCCCTCTCCCCTCCCCCAATTGTGTTTCTTAGGAGTTGTCAGCACTCTGCAAAAAGCAATTAGAAGTCTCTAGTTTCCAGCTCCCAACCCTTGCCTTTAGGGGGGTGGGCTTGACATTTCGTCATACCGCTTTAGACGTTTTTTACAGTTCTCGATGACTTGAGGCGGGGTCTTGTTGGTGGTTTTGTGGAATACATCCAGAATGACAATAGCATCTTCGTCAATTCGATGGATGATCCGCCAAATCTTGTCCTTGTCGTTGATGCGTAACTCGTGACAACTGGAGCCAATGCTAGGCATCGGTCGAGAGAAGGGCATCGACAAGTTTTCACCTTCCTGTAGCTTTCGCAACAGAAATCCTGCTTCAAGGCGGGCCTCACTGGAAAAAGGTGGAGTTTTTACCTCTCCACTGAGCCAAACAAGCGGTTTGCTATGGGAATCTGTCATTTAGTTGAAATTTCATACCAAAAAAATAAATATATGTCAAGGTTCTTTGAGAATTTACACAAACCGAGTTAACCAATAATGGCTTGTTACATTTTTTGACATACCTCCACTGATTTACCTCTACTCCCCTTAATTATGTCATATTTGACATAATTGCAGCAATGTCCGATTACAGTAGGGCGGATAGTGTTTGTCTATTTTTTAGATAGTGACGCATTACCTCCGAAAACCTGATGCTCGATGAACAAAGCCAAAATGCTTATCTCAATTTGATTAATGCGCTGCTGACTTGCCCCAATGGACAGGAAGCGGAGATTTTGAAGTCTAACCAAGAACTGATAGACACTGGCTTGCTGCAAACAATGGAACAGGTAGCAGCAATGCTGGTAGGGCAGGGTAACCAAAATGCTGCCAATTGGTTGCGAAATGTGGCGGCTCAACTGGCTAAGGTAATAGCGAATTCATCAGTAGTCACTACTGATGAGCATCAAAATTTCCTATTGCAGGTATTGCAAGCAATGGAAGAGAGCAAAGGGAACCCGCAATTAATTTACCCTCTGCTGCAAGCTAACTTGAACAAGCTGGATGATAACTTCGCCAAAATTCTGCAAGACTGGGCAACCGCGAATATTTTGGGAGCGCTGTCACTACAAGTAGTAGGTAGGGTACGCTCTCTTGCGTATTTGAGTAAGCTAATTCAAGAGTTTCCACTCGGTAGTAAAGCTATCAACTTGGAAATTGCCATTATCGGCTATGAGGTTGTTCTCACGTTTTTTACCCGCCTGCAACTTCTAGAATCATGTGTTGAGATCCAAAACAATCTAGGTGCAGCTTACAGCGATCGGATTCGCGGTAACCGAGCGGAAAATTTGGAGAAGGCTATTCAATACTACCAAGCTACTTTGCAAGTCTACACCCGTGAGGCATCTCCTGAAGATTGGGCAGGCACTCAATATAATTTAAGCATTGCTTACAGAGAACGGATTTGCGGTGACCGAGCTGAAAACCTAGAGCAGGCACTCTATTACTGCCAAACCGCCTTGCAAGTTTATACACGGCAGGTGTTTCCAGAAAGATGGGCGATGACCCTAAACAATCTGGGCATTGCTTATAACGACCGAATTCGTGGCGATAGAGCTGAAAATATCGAAGCGGCAATTTGTTGCTACCAAAAAGCTTTGCAAGTTGGCACCCATCAAGAATTTCCTCAACATTGGGCAGACATCCAAACTAATGTAGGCAATGCCTACATTAACCGGATTAACGGTGATTGGGGACAGAATTTAGAACAGGCAATTACTTGTTACCAAGTTGCCTTGCAAGTACGTACCCGCGAGGCGTGTCCTCAAGATTGGGCAGATATCCAAACCAATCTGGCAACTGCATATTACAAAAGAATTCGTGGTAAACGAGCTGAAAACTTCGAGCAAGCAATTACCTGCTACCAATCCGCTTTGCAAATACGCACTCGCGAGGCATTTCCCCAACAATGGGCTGCAATTCAAAATAATTTAGGTGTTGCTTATAGCGACCGAATTCGCGGTGAGCGGGCGGAAAATTTGGAGCAGACTATTCAATGCTACGAGGCGGCATTGCAAGTCCACACCCTTGAGGCGTATCCTCAGCGATGGGCGGAAACTCAAAATAATCTAGGCACAGCATACAGTGACCGAATTCGCGGTGAGCGAACACAGAATTTGGAACTGGCGATCACAGCGTTTCAAGCTGCCCTACAAGTCTACACCTACGAGGTGTTTCCTGAACAATGGGCGATGACCCAAAACAATTTGGGCGTTGCCTACAGAGAGCGGATTTGTGGTGAGCGGGCAGAAAACCTGGAATTGGCACTCCGATGTCACCAAGCTACCTTAAAAGTTCGCACTCGTGAGACGCTTCCCCAACAATGGGCAGATACCCAACATAAACTGGGTATTGTCTACAGCAACCGGATTCGGGGTGATTGTGCTGAAAACCTAGAGCAGGCTATTCAATGCTACCAAGCTGCTCTGGAAGTCCGCACCCGCGAGGCGTGTCCTCAAGATTGGGCGATGACTCAAAACAGTCTTGGCAATGCCTACAGCAGCCGAGTTCGGGGTGATCGTGC
>DNXU01000428.1:0-5839 GCA_003505715.1 Cyanobacteria bacterium UBA8803
TTGGCTCCAGCATCGAGAATTTTGGCAAAGACCTGATCGGTGGTTTGCTCGATGAAATCAATTAAATCTTCGTTAGCGAGCCTAAACTCAACGATGGTTGCCCAACTTTCAAAATTCGGCGCTAACCGAATTAACTTCTGCCAAACCTCATCAGTGATCCACAACACTACTGGGAAGGTAAAATTGCGAAACTCCTCTTGCACTCGGTTGGTAGCTCTGAGCAGTTGCTCCAAGGCACTAACCGACTCTAAGCCAAATACCATAACGGCAGATGGCTCCTCCTGACCGAGTTTGGTTTCAATTGTAGAGTAGAGAGTCTTAACCGACTGCTCCAGAACCAGCTCCCGAATTGGCACCGAACATTGCTCCCGCAACTGTTGCACGATTTTGTCTCGCAAGGCGGTGTAATTGCAGTGAGCCAAAATTAATGAAAAAGTACCCTGAGAAAGGACGATCGCTCGTACCAACGTTCTCAACGAGCGCTCATTGTAGACAGCAGTATCTTCTAGCTGGTATGGGTCAATCATGACCTCATTTAAGACATACATCGAACAACTCATGGCTAGGAATGCCAAAAGAAATCGGTGCGGGTGACCAATTATTGAAATCTGGTGCCAACCGACTCAGCTTCCGCACCACATCATCATTTATCCACAACACTAGCGGAAATGGAAAACTTTGGCGAAACAAATCCCGCACATGATTTGTAGACACTAATAGCTCTTCGAGGGCGAGGACGGACTCTAGACCCAATACAATTAAAGCAGGTGGCTGCTCCTCCCTGAGTTCATTTTGGATAGTGGTGTAAAGCGTTTGTGCTGAGTTAGGTAGAACTAGCCTGCGAGTCTTGACTGAGCATAGTTCCTGTAAGCGCTGTAGTATCTGCTCTCGCCAACTGAGATAGTTACAACACACCACAATCAGCGAGAATTGATTCTCAGAAAGAGCGATTGCTCGTGCCAAAGCTCTCAAAGGGCGATCGTTATAAGCAGCGATATCTACAAGTAGGTAAGAATCGCTCATTACCTCAACCTTTTGGCTTCTTCTAGGGCGGGATTAATAACAAACCAGCTTCCTTTGTCGTCACTGTATTCAAACACAAATTCTTTTTGTATACTTCGCAGTAGGATTTTTTTTTCTTTGTCCCCCTTAAGACTTTTTTGTTTCACCACTTGACAGAGCAAGTTCCATTCCTCATCTGTAAGTGCCAAGCGTAAACGATTGCAGTATTTCTGAATCTCTCCTTCTACACAGGCACGAGATAGAGGTGGGTCTTTTTGCTGAAGACAAGCATAGAGCAATTCTAGCAACTGTTGTACGTGACCGCCACTGAGTCGGCAGAGCCGATCTAAGGTTTCTTCACTATCAAAAACTTCTCTAATTAAACGTTTCCTTGTATTTTCATCAACACCAGGAAATGCTCTAGAGAGAATAACCTGTCGCATCAATACTATTCCTTTTTGGAAGTCGCGACCATTGCGCAACTTGACAGGCACTATCTGCAAAACTTTGGGAGTTACCCCCTTTCCTAAGCGATTCTTCAATTTTTCTGACTTATCCGAGAACATCAAGGGTAGCGGAATGGTATAAATGACATGACAATTCAGTTTACTTAGCTGCTCACCTCGCTCTATAAATAAATCCTCTAGTTGACTTAATTGCTCACCCCAGTCTGCCGATGGATCTGCTGATTTTGTATCTTCTGATATCCTAGATTTACTATCTACTGGTTCTATTTTGTCTACTATCACTACAAGCCCATTTTTTCCTTGTTGCATAAGCGATTCAATGGCAGGTGTAAGTATTTCTTCATTAAGAGATTGCAAGATAGTACTAGATGTGGTTCTCAGGTATTTCCATAACTGATTGTAGTCTTTGTAACTTCCTTTATCTTTAATAGAAAACTTTCCTTTGCCACCGATTAGTGGGATATCTTTTTCATACTCAAACTCTATCGTTAACCTTTGAAAAATTCCTGCAAATCCCCTCCTTAATCTTCGCAGCCAACTCATTTGGGTTTTGAGCGGAATTTCTTTGTGAACCTGATAAGCAATTGCTACTAAAATTTTATCAATATCTGATGCTTCAATATTATTGTCTTGTTGAAACTCCAGGTAAACCACATGGAAATCTTCCAATTCTAACTGTGATTTGAGCCGTCGTAATTCTGTAGACTTACCACAACCGCTATACCCTGTAAATAGTTGGCAGGTTGGTCGATCGGGGGAAAGTTTGGTGATTGTCCGCCTTAATTCTTTAATGCTATTTCTTCCAGGAATTGCAGAAAAATCAATATAATAATTCTGGAAATCAGCATTTCCGGATATTAAAGTATTGTTTGGATTACATGCTTTGAAAAATCTAGGCAAATCAACTTTCATGAAATTTTACTGCCTTTTACATCATTTAAATATCCTTTAGTGAGCTAGTCTCTTGCTCAAAAAATTAACCATCAATTAAATTATTTTGCTGCCAAGACTGGAATTTTGCGGTTTCTTCTAAAATTGGATTAATACTAAACCAGCTACCTTGCCGATCTAAGTATTCAAATACAAACAAACCTCGTAACAGGGTTTGGTATTCCAATTCTCCTCTGACACTCTGTTGTTGCACGACTTGAAATAACAACTCCCACTCATAATTAGTAATACCTTTGATAAGGTGATTACTGCTTTCCCGAATTACCCTTTCGAGACAATCCCTTGAAAGAGGCGGATCTTCTTCTTGCAGACAGCGAAACAGCAATCCCAGCAAGTTCCGCAGGTGACCGCCACTAACCCGACACAGGCGATCGAGAGTTTCTTGAGAATCAAAAATTTCGGTTACCTCATCCAGTCGTTTGGTGTAATCTAAATCTGGAAACGCTCTAGCAAGTACCATTTGTCGCAGCAAGGCCATACCCTCTTCGCAGTCACTGCCATCGCGCAATCGCACAGGTATCATGGGTAATACCCTAGGCGGAACCCCACCACCTAACCGATTCGTCAGAGATTGATACTCATTCGAGAAAATTAACCCTAAAGGGATGGTGTAGACGAGGTGGCAATTGAGTTTGCTTAACTGTTCGCCCCGATCAATAAATAAATACTCCGGCTGCGATCGCCCCGATGGCAGGGGTCTAGGGTCTACCCGATCTAGATTATCAACAATTACAACTAGCCCTTTTTTACCTCGCCGTTTCAGTTCCTCAGTGGCACGTCCTAGTAGTTCTGCATTAATGGATTCCAAAATTACCGCCGTGCGAGGTTCTAGGTATTCCCTCAATCGGCGTCGGAGATTGGGATTTTCTTTGGCTTTAGCAGTAATTTTAGCAATACCCAGATTTAGAGTGCTGTCTGATGAAGATTCTAGAGGCGCTTGTAAAATCTCTGCTGATACCTTAAGTAATTCAGAAAAATACTTTGGCCCGATCTTAATTTGAAGTGATTCTAGGCTTTCGCTCACCTGGCGGGCGATCGCCAGCAAAATATCGCTGATATCTACATCCGCCATGTCCAAGTCTTGTGTGGACTCAAAATAAATTACATGAAATCCCTGTTGTTCTAACTCTGCCTTGAGACGCATCAACTCTGTGGACTTACCACAGCCGATATGTCCTGTAAATAGCTGGCAGGTTGGTTCATCGGGTGAGAGGAGCCTTATAGTTCGTCCCAAAGCTTCGACAATCTTGCCACCCCGTACCGAAGAGAAATCAATATAGTACTTCCGATCCCGGTCGTTCCCCACAGCTAGGGTTTGGCTGGGGTTACATGCTCGATAAACCTTAGGCAAATCTAGTTTCATTAATTACCTCGCTTGCATCACCTATCTCTACTCTCTACCGCTGTCATCCCCTAGATTCCGCAGATTCCGGAGAATTTTTTGATTGGAAAAGCGTCCTGCTGGAAAAGTCATATCTAGCCCTTTTCTTTGCCCTTGATGGTTTGTATTAAGCACGCTCAGTGCTTGAAAATGCTGTATTGCCAGCCACTTTCATTGGTTACTACGAAGGGTGTTTATACAAGTTCAGTAGAATCGGACTTGATATCACTGCTGTCCGTAAGACCTGGCAGAATCAGCCGTAACCTTAGCTCACTGCTACTTACTCTAGGATAATGTTAGCAAACTGAGCATTACAACCTGGAATGCAGGAAATACGTTGTATCAGCCTAATATCTAATCCCTAAAAACCAAAATTTGAGCTGTAGCACTCAATGCCTAAATCGTTGCACAATAGGTTAAGTGTGTCGCTCTAGCTGTCTTTTATGCCAACTGTACTTACAGATGCCAAAAATTTACTGTCTGACCTAATGGCTCGCTATCGCTCCCACGTCGATTACTTAGCAATTCGGCTGGAAGAATCAGAAGGAACGAGCATTTTATTGCGGGGCGACAAAGTAGAAACTCTCAGCGAAGGTCTTTCGATTGGAGGGCAAGTAAGGGCTTGTTATAAAGGTGGTTGGGGTTTTGCTAGCTTCAACCATCTTTCAACCCTAAAAGAACGAGTTGAGGAAGCAATAACGGCAGCTCGAATTGTCGGAGATGGGGAAACCATCCTGGCTCCGATTATTCCAGTGCAGGATACCTGCCAGCTGCCCCTCATCGGTACAGACCCCCGCCAAATTCCTTTAGCTGACAAAAAGGCTCTTTGCGATCGCTACAACCAAATTCTCAAAACTTTTGACCCCCGCATTACTACTACCTCAGTACGTTATGGGGATAGTAACCAACATGTCATCGTTGCTACCTCTGAGGGTACTCTGATCGAGCAATCCTGGGTAGATATGGAAATGCGCTTCTCTGCCACCGCCCGTAAAGGTGATTTGGTACAAACGGGTAGGGAAACCATTGGCACTCGCAAAGCTTATGAAGACCTTACCAGTCTAGATGAACAGCTTTGCAGTGCCGCCCAACGAGCTGTCAACGCTCTCTCCCAACCGACGGTAAAGGGGGGTACTTATACGGTTGTCATTGACCCCATCCTTACTGGTTTGTTCGTTCACGAAGCCTTCGGACATCTTTCGGAAGCTGACATGGCTTATGAAAATCCCGACTTGCTCGAAGTGATGAGTATGGGTCGCCAATTTGGCCCAGAGGAGTTGCAAATTTTTGACGGTGCTGCACCCCAAGGGCATCGCGGCAGTTATTTTTACGATGATGAAGGCACCAGAGCCACCACGACCCAATTGATTAAAGACGGTATTTTAGTAGGGCGTCTCCATTCCCGGGAAACGGCAGGGAAGTTAGGAGAAACACCGACGGGTAACGCTCGCTGCCTCAACTACCACTATCCGCCCATTGTCAGAATGACTAATACCTGGATCGAGCGGGGGAAAACGCCTGTGGCTGACCTAGTCCAGGGAATTAAAGAAGGAGTCTATGCTCGGAACTGGCTGGGGGGGATGACTAATGGGGAAATGTTCACCTTCAGCGCGGGTGAAGCTTGGATGATTAGAAATGGTAAGCTGGCTGAGCCAGTGCGGGACGTGACCCTATCGGGTAATGTATTTAAAACTTTGGCCGATATTGAAGCGATCGGAGATGATTTCTACTGGGATGAATCTGGCGGTTGTGGAAAAGCAGGGCAAAGCGGTTTACCAGTGGGTTGTGGCGGGCCTAGTTTGCGCATTCGTAATGTTGTTGTGGGCGGAGAAGCTGTATAGTTCATTGTTCATTGTTCATTACCCCTCACCCCTTCACCCCCTCACTCCCTCATCCTTACTAATTAAAGGCTTCATCAACTTGTTGTAATAGGGTTTCTAGTGTAGAAGAATTATCTAGAACTACATCGGCACGAGCTACCTTTTGCTGAAGAGGTAGCTGCGTGTTGATACGAACTTGAGCTTGTTCTAGGGAAAGG
>DNXU01000428.1:6108-6322 GCA_003505715.1 Cyanobacteria bacterium UBA8803
GATCCGTAGCGTTCAAAAATTTGCCTCAGGATGGGCGAACCAAGTTGAACGGCTTCTCTAGCATAGATATCCGCATCTAAAATCGGTAGGTGGTGGTGCTGGGCGAGGTAGTTGGAGACTGTCGTTTTGCCAGTACCTATACCACCTGTGAGACCAATGATTCGTTTCAAAAGGTAAAATGATTATTTCTATAGGGCTTACGCAAACGCCCCCC
>DNXU01000182.1 GCA_003505715.1 Cyanobacteria bacterium UBA8803
CCGATTCCCCATTCCCCATTCCCCATTAATCAACAATCAATGAAAAAGGCACCCCCCCGGCAGAGGGTGCCATGAACAAAAACTCTTTAGGATCTCGCCTCACTTGTTATCTTCGCTTGGAGAGGGCGTGCTTGCCCTCTTACTTTTGGATGATTTCTGAAATGTTAATTTTGTGTTGCGAGCGGATTATCTATTTCTGCTGGTACTATCCCCTTACTGCCTTCAGCTTTTCTTGACCAACAGCCTCTTATTCGCGAGACATCTTCGCGAACCAGGGGAAGCCCTTTGCCAAATTGGGATGCTCCCTCTTTTACTCGTTTTCGTCGCGACTATTCTCTCGCTGTTTTTCCTGGAGTAGTTTTTCTTGTAATAGTTTTTCTAAGTCCTCATTTTTGAGAACTTCCTCAATCATCTCCCTGACAGTATCTGACATGGTGATGCCCTTGAGGTAGCAATACAGTTTAAATCTTTCTTTAAGTGCCTCAGGCAATCGAAACCTGAGATAGTCGTCCCTTTCCAGCATTTGTTGCTTTTAGATATTCGGTCTTATTTAAGTTATTAGTCCGCTAGAGCTAGCGGGGTGCTGTGATAACAGCATGATTAATAATAACATGGTGCTTTGTGATTAAGCAATAGTTGCGGGAAAAGTAGCGGTGCGATTTAGCAAGTTGAGTGTTAGACAAAAGAATTTCCGACCAAAATTAATGGGTGGCTCAATTCTGGCTAGAGCGAGCAGGTTATCTAATTCCGTGACAATTTGGCTGCTGGTGCGCAGATGAGGGACCCGATCGCTCCATCCATAATCCCCTTGACAACTGCCCTACAGGCTTAACTTGTTAGCAACGATTCATTTATGATAAAACCCCTAAGGGGGAACTCGCTGTTTGGGGATTGGGTAGATGCACATAGAATTTATTGGGTCGCCCTGGATCGGGCTCCTCAATTGAAGTTATCGCTAAATCTTTGGTCTTTCGTACTGGCAGGATGGCGAACATAGCCGTACTTATTTTTAATTTTTACTCTAGCCAGCCCCTGAGCAAAAGACAAAGCATTATCAAATTGGGGCGGAATTACTAAGTTTCCATCCTTGTCAATATAACCCCACCGCTTATTGATTTGGACGGCGATCAGTCCTTCAGAGAATTCATAAGTGTTATCAAACTGTGGTGGAACGATAGCGTTTCCGGTTTTATCGATATACCCTACCTTATTGTTGAGTCCTACCCCCGTAACTCCTTGGGAAAAATCTCCAGCCCAATCAAAGTAGGGCATAATTACGAAATTACCGCTTTTATCGATATAGCCAGACTTGCCATCAAAAACGCCAACTGCCGCCAGTCCTTCGGAAAAAGAGCTAGCGTCCTTAAATTGAAGCTCGACGACCCAACCACCCATTTTATCGATATAGCCCCACTGATTGCCTGTTTTTACCGCTGCCAACCCTTCAGAAAAGGAATGCACGTCAGCAAATTTAGGCCGAACCACCCACTTACCGCTGGTATCAATATAACCCCACTGCTGATTGAGTTCTACTGCCGCCCGCCCTTCAGAAAAAGAACGAGCCTCATAAAATTGAGGCTGAATTATCCAATCTCCCTTTTTATCGATATAACCCCAAAGCTGGTTCTTTTTGACCTGGGCTAGCCCTTCAACAAACGATTTAGCCAGATGGAATTGCGGCAAAATAACCCAGTTGCCCCTTTTATCGATATAACCCCAAAGGTTGCCTGTTTTAACGTGGGCTAGTCCCTCAGAAAATGGTTCAGCAACATCGAATTGGCGCGGAATCACCCAGTTACCGCTTTTATCTATATAACCCCACTTCCCATCTATCTTGACTCCTGCTAATCCTTCAGTAAAGTCATTAGCCCCATCAAATTTGAGAGGTATGGCCATAGGTGGGTTAGTAGCTTTGGTAAATTGATTATCGATAGGGTGTGAATTCAACAAAATGCTACACCCAGTAAGTGCCAATCCAAACAAGAGGCTCCTAGCACTGACAAGATAGCGGTTTTTAAAGTGGAAACTTCTCCCGCTCAACCTTCTAATATCGTTGAGCATACTATGCCCTCAAAACAAACTCAATTTTAGTAATTAGGACTTACGCATTGTGCCCCCCCGACTCCCCAATCCTCGCAGGGCTGATTTATTCTCGATAGAGAAATTTGGGAAGCTGGGGAAGCTGGGGAAGAAATTTCTTGTTCCCCCCAGATTTGGGGGGTTAGGGGGGCGTTTGCGTAAGTCCTAGTAATAATGGTGCATTAGCTTCAGCGTAACGCACCCTACTTTCTTACCTTCTGCCTTCACAGTACTAACTTATCGCTGAGCTACACCATCTTGGCGTGCTGCTTGTTGCACAGCAGCAGCAACTGCTGTCACCACTCGCCGATCGAAGACTGAAGGTATAATATGTTCCCGGTCTAAGTCTGTAGCGTTCATAAGGGAAGCGATCGCATTAGCTGCTTCCAAGTACATGTTAGTGGTAATTACTGCGGCTCGGCAGTCTAGTGCGCCCCGAAAGACGCCAGGAAAAGCTAACACGTTATTAATTTGATTGGGGTAGTCACTGCGTCCTGTGGCCATGACCGCTACATCATCCATGACTAATTCCGGGTGAATTTCAGGAATGGGATTGGCCATAGCCATGACAATGGGGTCTTTAGCCATAGAGCGTACCATTTGCGGGCTAACAACGCCAGGAACGCTGACACCTAGGAAAACATCAGCTTCTTTGAGGGCTTCGGCAAGAGAACCGCTCGTTTCAACGGCAAATACTCGCTTCTCATCCGTTAAATCCGAGCGTTTTTTAGAAACAATCCCTTTAGAGTCGCACAGGCAAATTGCCCGGGCACCTGCTTTGCGCAACAGGCGAGCGATCGCTAGTCCTGCTGCTCCCGCACCATTAATGACGATCCGCACGTCTTCTAAGGATTTACTCACCAGTTTGAGGGCATTTGTCAAAGCCGCAAGGGAGACAATGGCCGTACCGTGTTGGTCATCGTGGAATACTGGAATATTCAACACTCGCTGTAGTCGGGCTTCGATTTCAAAGCAGCGAGGGGCGCTGATATCTTCCAGATTGACCCCGCCGAAGACAGGAGCGATATTTTTGACAGTTTCAATAATGCTGTCTGTATCTTGGGTTGCCAAACAGATGGGAAACGCATCGATCCCAGCAAATTCTTTAAACAGCATGGCTTTCCCTTCCATCACTGGCAGTGCTGCCTCCGGGCCTAAATTGCCCAATCCCAATACTGCACTGCCGTCGGTCACAATGGCAACGGTGTTGCTTTTAATCGTCAGGGAGTACACTTGTTCTGGGTCTTGGGCGATCGCATTACAAACGCGACCCACACCAGGGGTATAAGCCATAGCCAAATCAGCTTGATTAGTCAGCGCTAGTTTGCTCTGGGTGCTGATTTTGCCGCCGCGATGCAGGTTGAAGGTGCGATCGTAGACCTCGACGACTTTGATCTCTGGCAGTGCCTTAATAGCCTGTACGATCCTTTCAGCATGTTCGGTACTAGCAGCATCAATGCTTAGATCGCGAGTGGAAATTTGGCGAGTCTGTTCGAGGAGAATAATTTGTCCCAAGTTACCGCCGACTTCGGCGATCGCCTGAGTCACGCTGGCTAACATGCCAGCACGGTTAGGAACTTCTAAGCGAATCGTTAAACTAAAGCTAGGGTTGGGTGTTAGGTCTGCCATTCTGTATTGATTGCGGATCTCAAAATCAAGAATTGTGATTGAACTGCCAATCTAACATCTACAATTCCCCCTAGCCTACAGGAGCTTGCCAGCTAGCAATTGTACTGAGTTACACTACAAATATTGACTATTGCATCTATGGCAAGCCTCTACACTGAAATCGAGATCAATGCCCCAAAGCAGAGAGTTTGGCAGGTATTGTACCAGAAAGACCGTTGGAAGTACTGGAACACGTTTTTATTTGACTGCGACTCAAAACTTTCATTTCGGCAGGGGCAAGAGGTATTTCTATCCCTGCGGCGGTTACCCAATGATGAGGAAACAGAGTTTGAGTCTGTGGTGACGCAAGTTGACCCAGAGGTGTGTCTGCGGTGGACTTCTGCCATTCCTGGCTTTCGCAACGAGTATGTATTTGAGTTACAAGAGATTGGTATCCGCCGGACTAAATACGTTCACAGAAGCAATTTTTCAGGAATTCTGACCCGCGTGTTTGTACCCTTTATTCGGGCAGATGAGCATCGCGGGATGCAACGCATGGCGCGGGAGTTGAAGCGGTATGTTGAGGAATTATAAGTTGTTGCTGTATTTAAATAAAACGAAGTCGAAGGACGGGTTTTGACTTAAGACATATGTGTAACTCGTCAAATTTGTCGCTAAACCCGCCCCTACAGATATTAGGGGTTATCCCTCTCTCTATTTTTAACAAGCCGTTAAGGGGTTTAACAGCTGACTCATCCACTTTTCCACTTTGCGGCGCAAGCGACTAGAAGTTCTCGATAGGGATAATTGACGCAAAGCGCGTTGATAGTCAGCGATCGCGCAGTTCCAGTCACCACGAAGATGGTAAGTGCGACCCCGTTCGGCATAGATATTTTCTTCCAGGCATCCCAGCATTAATGCTAAATCAAGGTTTTCTAGCGCTAGCTCATAGAGTCCTAATTCCCGGAAGGTAATCGCTTGGTTGATCCAGGTACGGACGTTGGCCGGGTTAAGATCGAGAGCCTTCTCGTAGTCAGCCAGCGCTTCTCCAAGTTGTCCAGTAGTAGCGTAATAATTGGCGCGATTGTTGTAAGCACTGTCCAATTCTGGATTGAGTTGTAATGCCCTGTTATAATCCGCGATCGCTTTTTCTGGCATACCCATTTGGAAATAAATAAATCCCCGGTTGTTGTAGTCAACCGCGTGGGTAGGATGGTATCTAATCAACTGGGTGAGCAGCCCAAGCGCACCATTGTAATCCCCCTGCTTCACTTTACGTTGTACGGAGGTGCGTAGGGTTTGAGCTGAATTTGGCAAAGTTTTCCGAGAGACCAGGTTAACGGTAGCGAAATTCCTGGAAGCTCTACGGGGCATCGGTGACCACTGTCTATTCTGCTCTTGCCGGTTTACAAAAGTAAAACCCTTCATAACATTCCTCCAACGTTCCTAGCCGCCTATCCCTGCGGCTTATCTACAATCAAGATTACGTCTAGTAGCACCCTGCTGGTGGCTGTGGATGTGTCACTTCCTCAGGCGTCTTCAACAAACCCAGCCAGCTGACCCTCTACTCCTACTTTGTAAAGGGTTACTTAGGAAATCTACAGCTCATCTTCATGGATTTCCTGAAAACTTAACGAAACTATGAGAATCACTCTCCCCCTGTCTCTATCCCTATTTCCCTGAAAAACGAGTGGCAAAGTTTTGCGATCGCGTCGGTGAAAGGACTCTAGCCTTGAGAATGGCTGCGGCCAGGAAAGCATAGGATAAAATACCCACTACTGCCAGTAGTAAAGCACTGACAAATCCTGTCGCATTCCAAAGGGCGTGGAGAGTAGCCGCACAGAAATAACCAATGGCGAGAATTTGCCAAACCTTAGTAGGTTTAAGAACACTCAACCCAATAAAATACCCAAAGTAGCCGCTATAGGCGATATGTCCTGCCACTGAGCCGAGAATGCGGGGAATTAGCAACTGCAACCCCAATAGCTGACCCGATCCGTCAGCTGTTGGCAAGCTTACGGTATCAATAATATCGGGAACGTACTGTCCTAAGGTTTCCAACAAGGTAAAGCCGACTGCCGATGCCGTACCTAACAGAATGCCATCCAGAGGTTCCCAGACCCCAACTTTTTCTCGCCAAGGAGAACGCAGCAGTCGCCCCAGACAAAAGGCACCGAAGATGGGAAGGGCTTTGAGCAGCTCTTCCATCATGCCAGCACCAAAAAACATGCGGATTGATAAAGACATAAAGCTTACCACTTCCCCTTCCTTGGGTAAGCTTCCCGGCAAAATGTCACGAAAAATAATAATAAATAGGGGTAGCAGAGGGCTGATTAAAATTAAGCTGGTGCAGGCTGCACAACCGAATAATACCCACCAAGGTTTCGGTTTACCGCAAAGGTGGTAGACAAAGTAAGATGTTGCTCCTGTTAAATAGGTGGCAAGGAGCATGTTAAAGGCTTTAGGTTGCCCAACAGCCGAAAACAGCAATACCACAAAGACAATGGTCAGGATAGCTGGACCAAAGAACGCTTTGTGAGTTAAATCCCGTCCGGTTGAAGCGAGGGGAAACAGTTGAGTGAAGGTAACAGAATGGAGTTTAGCAGACTCTAAAGGGCTAGCCGAAAATTCCGAGAGTGGGGGTGAAACTAGAGGTGTGAGAAACTGGTACTCAAAGATGAATTGCGGGCCGTTCTCACCCAGTTCAATGAGATCGCCGACTTGTAATTTATGGCAACCGCGCAAGCATTTGCCATTAATGTAGGTGCCATTGATGCTATTGAGGTCATAAATCTCCCAACTAGGTAAGCCATTGCCTAAGGGGTACAAAGGACGGATGACTGCATGACGCCGGGATACGATTAAGTACTGATTTGCATCTAAGGCGATTTCGCAACTAGGGTCGCGCCCAATTAACATCTCCTGTTGGTCAGATAAGGCGTAAGTGGGCGATCGCCTAACTTTACCATCAGGGGATAGCTGTCGCAGAAATCCACGGTAATTTTGACCAGTCACCGGCAGGATGAGGGAGGAAGGATGAAGGAGGAAATAAGTTTTGGATGCGGTTTTGATAATTGTATCTTTCTCCTACACGAATCAAAGATTATGGTGTATGAGAATGTCACATCTATATTTTGCCAGCTTCTCAATTCATCCCTCATCCCTTATCCCTCATCCTTACATTAGTCTCTACTGATTTGCCTTCGCATCGCGAACGGCTGCGTAGAAAAAGATTGCAGTTAAAGGAACACAAGCTGCCAAGATCGCTCCAGTGACTGATGTCCCCAACTGAGGGGTTCCCGACGAAAGCTCAAAAATTGAACCCACTGCGGCAATTGCCGCAATACAGGAACCCATCAAAAATAAACCACTTTTTGGTGTCATGGGATTAGGGTTTTACTTCTTCAATTGGGGATAGTTTTACCAGGAGCGTTCAATTGCTTTGACAGCTTGAGTTGAGAAACCGTGCTTTTGCAATTCCTCAGTCAAAGCCAAACCATTTTGGACGCGATCGACGAACATTACCCCGCTCAGGTGATCCATCTCGTGCTGAATGGCGCGAGATAATAGTCCGATCGCCTTGACAGTTTTCGGGCGTCCGTTCTCATCTTTGTAGGCGACTTCAACCTCTTCCGGACGCTTGACATCTAGGTAGACGCCGGGAATGCTCAGGCAGCCCTCTTGAGCATCACACAGGCTAGGGCCAAAACGTTTGATCGTTGGGTTGATTAAAATCAGGGGTGGATTTTCGGGGTTATCGGGTTCGCAGTCGATGACGATGATTTGCTTGTTTACCCCTACCTGGGGTGCGGCTAAGCCAATACCATCAGCGCTGTACATGGTTTGCAGCATTTGGTAAGCCAACTGCCGGATGCTTTGGTCTACTTTGGCAATCCGCTTAGCGGGCTGGCGCAGTACGCGATCGCCCAGATAATGAATCTTTAGAGGTGGATTTTCTAATTTTTTCTTTTCGACGACAACTTGAGCAGTCATGAGATGGCAACTCGTGGATACAGCTAATTTATCAACAGTCTAGTTTTTTAGATCCTAACAGTTCTACTGGTTTGTACCTCAGCTAGAGAGGTTCATCTCCTGGAACTGAATGACCCTTCTATATAACTAGAGTGGTAAATTAGCCAATATTTTTACATTAAAATTTAATTATTTTAATATTTTGTGACTGCATTCGGACTTCGAGGGTGAGCTTACTATCGAAGCCTCACGCCGAAGTCTGTCTTGAAAGTGGGGAATGGGGAATGGGGGAATTAAGCTTTCATTTGCAGATGCGATCGCGTCCGTTAGACTGAGATCTTGCAGCAATGTCATTAAGCCTGTAAAAGCTAGGTTTTTGGCGATCGCATCAACGGAAAATCAAGGGTTCTGGTCGGTTATTGAGAATGGTGCAAGACCCCCCATGAGCTTCGTACTAGAAAAAAATCCCGGTAGGGGTGATAGGGGTAACCCCACCGGGCACTCAATGGTCAACCTGCTGTTTACATCTTCCAGTACGTTACAAGTTGCCAGCATCCGTAATTTCAAGGAAATCAGAAACGGCTGGGGAGGAGAAGTATGTGGATTCTACGGTTTTAGAGGGAATTCAGTTTGGTTGAGTAGCCATGGCGACAAGAGAGTGCGATCGCTTGGTATTCTGGGATGAGATGAATATTAAGCGTAGCTGTCAGAGTAGCAGGAGAAATATTGTTCATGAAGCAGCGTGGTGTCACAGTATGGTTTACAGGTTTGAGCGGTGCAGGGAAGACAACCATTAGTCAGGCAGTGGCAGAAGCGCTGCGATCGCAAGGATGCAGTTTAGAAATTTTAGATGGGGACGTAGTCCGTCAGAATCTAACTAAAGGCTTAGGTTTTAGTAAGGAAGACCGCGACGAAAACATCCGCCGGATTGGTTTTGTATCCCATCTGCTAACTCGCAATGGCGTGATTGTCTTGGTCTCAGCCATTTCACCCTACCGTGAAATTCGGGAAGAGGTACGTCAGCGAGTTGGGGATTTTGTTGAGGTTTATGTCAATGCGCCCTTGGAGGTTTGCGAAGGACGAGATGTCAAAGGGCTTTACAGACGAGCCAGATTGGGAGAAATTAA
This sequence comes from Cyanobacteria bacterium UBA8803, assembly GCA_003505715.1. GTDB lineage: Bacteria > Cyanobacteriota > Cyanobacteriia > Cyanobacteriales > Coleofasciculaceae > UBA8803. The sequence goes on from DNXU01000182.1 coordinate 8,787, forward strand.
GGGCTTTACGGGAATTGATGACCCTTATGAACCGCCCCTCAATCCAGAAGTGGAATGCCGAACTGATCAAGAAGACCTTTCTCAGAGCGTGGCCAAAGTCCTCAACACACTGAGTAATTTGGGTTATTTGTCGAATCAGCTAGTGGCAATTGAAAATTGAAAAACTGATTTCCTCAATGCCTGCTACAGATCAAGCTTTTTTGGGTAATGGGTAATTGATAATCGGTAATTGCACAACAACAAGCTGGCTTTTTCTAATTGCCAATTACCCATTACCAGGCTATTATGTGTAGCCTAATTAAAGGAAAAAGTATAAGATGACTAAAATTTTCTTGTTTGTTGCTGCTGTGCTAGGGGGTCTTGCTGTTGCCCTTGGCGCATTTGCTGCCCATGCCTTGAAGGAAAGCTTAAGTGAAAGGGCAATAGAAATTTTTGACACTGGTACTCGTTACCAGATATATCATTCTCTAGCATTGCTAATGGTAGCATTGCTGCTAAATGTTGCCGAGGCAGGACAGTCAACCCTCGTGGTGGCGGGTTCTGCTTTCATTATCGGCATGGCTATTTTCTCTGGTAGCTTATATGCCTTAAGTTTAACAGGTATTAAGTGGCTAGGTGCCATTACTCCACTCGGAGGACTAGCCTTTCTGGTGGGATGGAGTTGTTTGGCGATTGCTGCTTGGAGCTTCAAGTAAGGGATATTACTTAAGTTGAAATACTTAATGAAACACAGAAATGAGAGTAGGCGAAAATTATGAATTATAATTGGGCTTTTTAGTACTGGCAGTTTCTCCTAAGCTGTAATCCCCGCCCATTCAAGAGACTGATTTATAGGCGCTTCTAACCGAATTGGATTGGCTGCCCAGCTTTTAAAATCTGGTGCGAGTCTAATTAGCTTTTGCAGAATCTCATCATTGATCCACAACACCAAGGGAAAGGAAAATTGTTTGCGAAACTCATCTCGCACCAGGTTCGTTGCACTTAACACTTGATCGAGCGTCACAATCGACTCTAGACCAAAAACCATTAATGCTGGTGGTGGTGGCTCTTCTAGAGCTGAGGCAAGAGTGGTAAACAGCGTCTCTACTCCTGGAGAAAGAATTATACCTTGAATGGGGAGTGCCGTGAGTTCTTGCAACTGGTTCAAAACTTGTAGCGGCTGGAGGGAGAAGTTGCAGCATACCAAAATCAGGGAAAACTGGCCTTGAGACATGGCGATCACTCTAGCAAGCCTTCTCAAGGCTTTAATGTTATTTACAGGCAGATCTTCATCTTCTAAACCACGCTGTTTATTCATAAAAAAATACCCAATGTCTCTCTAACTTTATTTTTATTGAATTTTTGTTAAATATTTATTACTTTTTTTTAACTGTATTTCATGTGACTTCTCTATTCCTAATGTTTGGTGGGCGGCTGGCGTCAAGGTTAGATAGAACAACAATTTGCTCATCGACCAATTCGCTTGAGTGTAACAAAACTTAATAAACACCCAAGTACCTAGAGACGTAACACTAGCTATAGACTGTTGCAGCGCTGTTAAGTTTCTCATCAGTGCATTGCAGGGATGAGGGATGAGGGATGA
>DNXU01000595.1:0-3241 GCA_003505715.1 Cyanobacteria bacterium UBA8803
CCCCATTCCCTTATGAGTCATTCTCCACACAACGAGCGTCCCTGGTGGCAGCGCATCCCACTTTATTTGCAAATTGTCATAGCTCTCCCCTTTGCCGTAGGGTTAGGAGTGGTACTAAGTCAAACTCAAGCTGACCCAGAACTGATCAAACACTTAGCAATTCCCTGCGACTTAGTACTCAAAGCCCTCCGCACCCTTGCCACGCCCTTAATTCTGCTGGCAGTTATTCATTCCTTCCTTACTACTAATATCCCCGGTAGAGCAGGCAGTCGTCTGGCAGTACTTCTACTCACTAATACCCTAGTCGCTATCATCATTGGACTTTTAGTTGCCAACGTCATGCAACCGGGTAAATGGGGGCGGATCGCTGCTCCAGGGGAAAGCGGTTCTGAAGTTACTAAATCTTTTGACCCTTGGGGGTTACTTTATGAGATCGTACCTGAGTCGATCCTCAAACCTCTGGTTGATAACCATGTCATCTCCCTGATTTTCGTTGCTCTAGCGTTTGGAATTGTGCTGCGGGGTTTGAAAGCCGAGCAAGTTGCCCACGGGAAGATAGACTACCAGGCAATTGAGCAAGTTGTAACGCTATTGTTCGAGGCCGTAATTCGTATCCTGCACTGGGTAATCGCCTTCGTACCCATAGCCGTTTTCGGCATAGTTGCCAGAACGGTTGCCCTGCAAGGTTTTGAACCATTTAAAGCTCTAGGAGCCTTCATTTTAGCTGTACTGGTAGCCTTGTTTTTGCAAGCCTGCTATTATCTGACGCGGGTGTACTTTGGGTCTTGGGTGAGTCCCCAACACTTCCTTCAAGGCGGATCTGATGCGCTGTTAACCGCCTTCTCCACAGCGTCCTCAACCGCAACCATGCCAATTACCTTTGAGGCGTTGCTCGAAAAAATCGGCTTGCGTGAATCCTCGGCTTCTCTAGGAGCCTTAGTCGGCAGTAACTTCAACAATGATGGCACAGCTCTGTATGAAGCCATGTCTGCCCTGTTTATTGCTCAAGTGCTGAATATCACTCTTAGTCTTCCCCAGCAGTTAATTGTTGTCATCACTTCTATCTTTGCCTCTGTCGGTGCAGCGGGGATTCCAGAGGCGGGATTAGTCACCATGACACTGGTGTTTACAGCAGTTGGCTTGCCTACTCGCTACATTGCCCTACTCATCACCGTAGACTGGTTTCTCGATCGCTGCCGCACAGCAATGAACGTCATGGGGGATATGACGGTGAGCGCTCTACTTGACGGCAAGACGCGCAAGCTTAAGGCTGAATTGGAGATTTTCGAGCCAGTTGATGATTCAGAAGCAGCGTGAGCGATATTTAGTGGTATGATAATTCGCCTGACTGGGTGACAGTTGATGAAGCGACTATCTATCCGTTGGGAGATCCCTCTTTCGGATAAGATGGGAAAATGCATCAGAAGTAAATAACACCACTCGATTAACTTCTAGCGACTGGGTTGAGGAATAATTGATGAACGAAGAGATTTTTGAGAGAGTAAAAAAAATAGTGGCGGAGCAACTCGAAGTTGACCTCGCTGATGTTAAGCCGGAAGCAAGCTTTGCCAACGATCTGAACGCCGATTCTCTCGATACGGTTGAGCTGGTAATGGCGTTAGAAGAAGAGTTTGATGTGGAAATTCCCGACGAAGCAGCCGAACAAATTGCTACGGTTCAAGCGGCTGTAGACTACATCAGCAGCAAGGTAGAAGCTGCTGCTTAAAAAGTTCTGGTTGTTCGGGAAAGTTCTGCGTTCTGGGGGTGTAATCCCTGTTTTACTGCCATCATGACAAACTTGGAAAAAAAACGTGTTGTTGTCACAGGTCTTGGCGCTGTGACACCGATCGGCAACAATTTAGCCGAGTACTGGGAAGGCTTGTTAACCGGACGCAATGGTATTGGTCCGATTACCTTATTCGATCCTTCGCGCCACGCCTGTCGCATTGCTGGTGAGGTTAAGGGATTTAACCCTCACGATTATATGGATCGCAAAGAGGCCAAGCGCATGGATCGCTTTGCCCAGTTTGCAGTGGCTGCCAGCAAGGAAGCTATAGCTGATGCCCAGTTTGTCATTAACGAACTGAACGCAGAACAGGTGGGCGTTATCATTGGCACGGGCGTTGGGGGTCTTAAAGTTTTGGAAGACCAGCAAGAGGTCTACCTTACTCGCGGCCCCGATCGCTGTAGTCCTTTTATGATTCCGATGATGATTGCCAACATGGCTGCCGGTTTGGTGGCAATTCATACCGGAGCTAAAGGGCCAAATTCCTGTACCGTAAGCGCCTGTGCCTCCGGAGCGCATGGGGTTGGAGATGCCTTTCGCTTAGTACAAAGGGGTTATGCCCAAGCGATGGTGTGCGGCGGCACTGAAGCCGCTGTCACCCCCTTATCAGTGGCGGGGTTTGCCTCAGCACGAGCGCTGTCTACCCGGAATGATGACCCCAAACATGCCTGTCGTCCGTTCGATCGCGATCGCGACGGCTTTGTCATGGGCGAAGGAGCTGGTATCTTGCTGTTGGAAGAACTCGAACATGCTTTGAGTCGTGGCGCTCGGATCTATGCTGAAGTCGTTGGCTACGGTATGACCTGCGATGCCTATCACATGACTTCGCCTGTTCCAGGTGGCGAAGGAGCAATCAGAGCCATGCAGTTGGCGATGAAAGATGCGGATTTGGTGCCAGAACAGGTGAGCTATATCAATGCTCACGGCACCAGTACACCAGTCAACGACCCGACAGAAACAGCGGCGATTAAAAAAGTACTGGGCGATTATGCGTACAAAGTGGCCGTTAGCTCGACTAAATCAATGACAGGACACCTCTTAGGGGGTTCCGGTGGGATTGAGTCAGTGGCAGCGGTAATGGCAGTGGCCGATGACCAAATTCCTCCGACAATTAATTTAGAAAACCCCGATCCGGAATGCGACCTCGATTACGTGCCTAATCAGAGCCGTCAGCAGACTGTAGAGGTAGTGCTATCCAACTCGTTTGGATTTGGCGGTCATAACGTAACGCTAGCTTTCAGAAAATACAGACCGGAATGACAATAGACCTCTTGCATAAATCCTGGAATGCCCCCTCGCATCCCCCAATTCTGGGGGACTTTGAGATTCCAGCTCCCCAAATTTCTCTATCGAGAATAAATTTGCCCTAGGGTAGGGGGGCAAAAGTTGACGGCGGGCAAGAGGTTTAATTTGGTTCAACAGCAAGCTGCTGATTAGGGACTCCCAAATAAAAAA
>DNXU01000595.1:3311-9302 GCA_003505715.1 Cyanobacteria bacterium UBA8803
CGCCCTGATTGAATGGATAATTTATTTTTGGGCAGTCCCTTAAGCAATTACCCACTGCGATCCTGGATGGAACCAAGTAGGGAAATCATTAAAGCTGATATCAACATCTTAGTAGGCCTTATACAACAGAACTTATACCTACGAGTCTTGATCATCGATCCCCCTAATGGGATGATGGGAATGTAGCCTTGGGCGAGAGCGACCCTTGCTTGAAATAACACGAATCTTGCGTTAAACCCTAGTTCCCCTAGAGTCACTTACACAAAAATTATGGCCGTTGCAACCCAATCTCTCGAAGAACTTTGTATTAACTCCATCCGCTTTCTGGCGATAGACGCCGTACAGAAAGCGAATTCCGGTCATCCAGGACTGCCGATGGGTGCCGGACCGATGGCTTTCGTGCTGTGGGATCGCTTCATGCGGTATAACCCCAAAAATCCTTACTGGTTTAATCGCGATCGCTTCGTCTTGTCTGCGGGTCACGGCTGTATGTTACAGTATGCCTTGCTCTATCTGACAGGCTACGACAGCGTTACCCTAGACGACATCAAACTATTCCGCCAGTGGGAATCGAGAACTCCCGGTCACCCAGAAAACTTCATGACACCTGGCGTGGAAGTGACCACTGGACCCTTAGGGCAAGGAATTGCGAATGGTGTGGGGTTGGCAATGGCAGAAGCACACCTCGCTGCTAAGTTTAACAAACCCGACTGCCAACTCGTTGACCACTACACCTATGTTATTCTGGGCGACGGTTGCAATATGGAAGGGGTTTCTGGTGAAGCCTGCTCCCTCGCCGGACACCTCGGGCTGGGTAAATTAATTGCCCTGTACGATGACAACCACATTTCCATCGACGGTTCCACCGATGTGTCATTTACCGAAGATGTGAGCAAGCGATTTGAGGCTTACGGTTGGCACGTCCTGCACGTTGCTGATGGGAACAGTGACTTGGAAAGCATTGCCAAAGCCATTGAAGCTGCCAAAGCCGTCACCGATAAACCTTCGATGATTAAGGTGACTACTACCATCGGCTACGGTTCCCCCAATAAAGCCAACACCGCAGGCGTTCATGGTGCAGCACTGGGCAAAGATGAAGTTCAACTCACCCGCGATAATCTGGGTTGGGAGTATCCAGAATTTGAAATACCAGAAGATGTCCTCAAGCATTTCCGCAAAGCCGTCGATCGCGGAGCGGAACAAGAATCAGCATGGGAAAAAACCTGGGCTGACTATAAAGCCAAGTATGCTGAAGAAGCTGCGGAATTTGAGCGCATTATCTCTGGTAAACTCCCAGAAGGATGGGACAAGGCTCTACCCACCTATAACCCCGGTGACAAGGCATTAGCTACTCGCCAAACTTCTGAAAAGACTTTGAATGCCCTGGCTCCAGCTTTACCAGAACTAGTCGGCGGCTCTGCTGACCTCACTCACTCTAACTTAACCTTATTAAAGATATCCGGCGACTTCCAAAAAGGGCAATACCACAACCGCAACCTCCGCTTCGGCGTGCGCGAACATGGTATGGGCGCAATTTGTAACGGCATCGCCCTGCACGGCGGATTAATTCCTTACTGCGCTACCTTCCTGGTATTTGCAGATTATATGCGGGCAGCCATTCGCATTTCAGCACTATCCCAAGCCGGAGTAATTTACGTGATGACTCACGACTCCATTGGTTTGGGTGAAGATGGACCAACGCACCAACCCATTGAAACCCTCGCTTCTCTGCGAGCAATTCCCAATCTCTTAGTGATGCGTCCGGCAGATGGCAACGAAACCTCTGGCGCTTACAAAGTAGCCATTGAAGCTGCCAATAAACACCGTCCTACTCTGATGGCCTTCTCGCGGCAAGCTTTACCCCAATTAGAGGGTAGCACTATTGATGCCGTGGCTAAGGGTGCTTACATCCTCTCCGATAGCGAAGGCACGCCAGAGATTATCCTAATCGGTACGGGTAGCGAAACGCACCTCTGTGTCGGGGCAGCGGAAAAGTTACGCGCTGAAGGCAAGAAAGTCCGCGTTGTCTCCATGCCTTGCTGGGAATTATTTGACGAGCAAGATGCTTCTTATCGCGAATCTGTACTACCCAAAGCTGTGACGAAGCGCTTAGCAGTAGAAGCAGCTTCCAGCTTTGGCTGGCAGCGTTACCTCAGTAGTGAAGGTGAGATGATTAGCATCGAACGGTTTGGTGTTTCTGCACCAGGTCCAATGGCAATGGAAAAGTTTGGCTACACGGTAGATAACGTAGTAGCTAGGGCTAAGGAGTTGCTGGGATAGGGAGTTCCAAATAAAAAAGTATCCAATGTAGGGGCGAGTCGCGTTTTCAGGATAAATAGGGCAACCCATTAGATCTGTTGACTCGCCCTCCTCCTGGATAGTTTATTTTCTATTAAAGAGGCTCTCAAAAGAGTAGCCAAAGCTGCAAATCCCCGACTTCTTGAAGAAGTCGGGGATTTTATTGCCATTTTTCCTCACCTACTCATGGCAAAAATTTGTTCAGCCGTAAGGGACAAATTGGGAAACAGTTTTGATTCAATGAGATCCTCGCCCCTAAATGACTTACCTGGTAAATATTCTCCATTTTCGAGTTGATAAATCGTAATTGTGGGTTGTTTGGGCGAACCGATATAGCGAATACCACCTTGGGCGGCGTAGTCCACGATCCAATACTCAAAAACTCCCAAATCCTCATATTCAGCTAGCTTTGTCAAATAATCATCCTTCCAATTCGTGCTAACCACCTCAATAATTCCTGGCGGTGGAACGTAGCCAGCAGCAGAACTAGGGCTACCCTTCATCCGTTGCCACTCTGGTTTAGCAAATACTACGATATCCGCTTGGCGGCTTTTTTCCTTTTCCTCTGGTTCTGTCTTCAGCTTAACTTGCTTTGACTGTCTAGGAACATAAGGTAAGTTCGACTCCAGACAATGATTTTCCAGGTAGGTGCAAAGACGCTCTACTAAATCCTCATGATTAGCATTAGGTTCGCGTCTAGGCATGGGAATTCCATCAATCAGTTCAAAGTTCCTGCCTGTGCCATCATCCCAGGCGAGAAACTCCTCAAATGTCATGGGTTTGGTAGCTGTGGCGTACATGGCGATCGCTAGGGAACGAGCATACACAAATATATTGACACAGGTAGGCACAATTACAGCCGTTTGCAACCGGGTGAGGTACACTCTTAGGGAAGAGTAGGTATACGAATGGACTGAAATTAATACTATTTTTGCAAAGCGAGCCACTTGTGAGGAATCAATCACCATGACTGCACCAGTTGTGTCACCTAAAAAGAAAGACGCTCAAATTTTTCCTAATGTAAGTTGGGAGCAATTTGAAGCAATTGAACAGTCATTTGAAAGCATAGTGGGGGTAAAATTTGCCTACCTGGATGGCACACTTGAAATTATGACTATTAACCAGGAACATGAAGACACCAAGTCAACCATTGTACGGTTACTTGAGGTGTATATGGATGAAAAAAATATCAGATTTTATAAACGGGGTGGCCCATCTTTAGGTGACAAGGCTTTAGGAGCCAGAAGCGGACTAGACGAGTCTTACAATTTAGAGACAAAAAAGCAATTCTCTGATTTGGTAATTGAAGTTATTGTTACCAGTGGTGGAATAGATAAACTGGCTGGCTATCAACGAATGGGTGTTACCGAGGTCTGGTTCTGGGATGATGGGATACTCGCTATTCATCATCTTCGTAGCAACGGTTATGAAAGAGTAAGCAAAAGTGAGCTATTACCCGATTTACCGCAGGATGTCTTTACTCGCTACATCACCTACTACGACCAACACGATGCTGCGTCTGAGTTCAGAGCATTGCTGAGACAGGGGGAATAATACCATGTCTGGTAGCATCTTTCCTTGTATAAAAAGTTCTTAGTAACCAATAAGAGTGGTTGACAAGGCTCTATTGTCAACCACTCTTATTGGTTACTACAAACAATATCGACGCCACCGGACACGATATAATTTAGTATTAGACTTTTATAAACAGCACAATTAGCCCACCTACTTAGCTGCCTAATATCATGTCCGGTTGATTAACCCTAATCAAGCTAAATACTGTTTGCCTTAAAACTTTGTTGTCTAGCTAGCCTTGCGACGGCGTAACAGAGCCATTGCTCCAGCAACCAAACCCATACCTACCCAAGTCTCAGGTTCGGGCACCGAGGTTGGGGGTTGGTTCTCTGACTCTCCAGTTGCAAATTCTTCAAACCCACCTTGAGCACCTGTGAATTTGGAGTACAGATAAACGTATTCGTTAGAACCTTGGAACAAGCTGTCGGCAACCGAGATTAAGTAATCATATCTGCCACTGCCCGGGTTTCGGTCTTGCATCAGCACAGAACTATCACCATCTGCGCCAATATCAAGATCGAAAATTTTTGTAGCATCGCCGTTAAAGGTTGGATAGTTAGTCAGATCCCCCGCATTGCCTAGGAAAATTTGGAACATATCCAACGTAATCTTTGGCAGATCCGGATTAGGATTAGTGGCATTTGGTTCGTTGATGTCTAATATAAATTGGCGGTAATTAGTACCATTAATGTTAACAACTGGTACGTCACTTAACAACAGTGAGCGGGTGAACTGGGGACTATTATTTTCATCAAATTCCAACGGGCGGAAATCTGTGTTGTAGCCCTCTTCAGTTGTTTCGTTACCGGGAGATTGCAGCCGTAGAAATGAATTAATCACCCCCGTTCCGGCAGGATTATCATCACTAATCTGCTGAAAAATCGCACCATTGACCGTACCAGAAGCACCTTCAGCTGTAACATCCAGTTGTACAGCTGAAGCTTTACCAGTGCCAATTGTACTCAATAATAGGGTGCAACCTAGAGTAAATAGGCTAATTTTTCCACTTGTGACTAGTTCTTTCATGGCCGCCTTCTTCCCTAAGAGTGAACTGTTTATTTCCTGCCTTTTCACAGCATATGGCCTACGAAGGTAAATTGGTAGAAAAAAAGCTCATCTTCACTGAAATTTTACACAATTGCTCCGGATTGTGAAATTTTAGCTAAGGCAAGTGGCCAGATACATTGCTCAAACCAAGAGAGGATAACAAATCCAGGTACAAGGCTCCCTTTCTTAACAATTCGCCAAATCTTGTAGAGACCTTAACAATTCACCAAACCTATGGGGTTGCTGTGGGTTCTGATGGTTCTTGGGGAGCATCCGATGGCTTGGCACCGTCAGCATCTTCCTTTTTACTTTGTTGCCATTCTGACAACGGGCGATTGACGGCATACTCAAAGTCGATCGGTACTAAAAGAACTGGTGACTGTTCAGGATTTTTAGGAGGTGGGTCAACCTGAGCGTATAAGAAATTGCGGTTAAAATCCGGCTTGCCTAACATTAGCCGATGAATTTTCCGATCTTTGAGTTCTACTTTCACCGTCGCTTGCGGTTCATCTAAGCCATACTCTTTAAGTTGGTCAGCCGAAACTTTGGTGAGAGTGCGATCGCTTTTTCTTTCCGCCAGCAAGTCTAACAAGAAGGCAATAGCAGCATCGCTGGCGGCCACCTCTTTGGGATACTTCATCTGCCAACTCGTCTCGCCAGTACTAGCTCGTTCAAATTTCAGAATCTGCAAAATATCCTTCTTCAGGTAAATCGTCAGCAATTGCACCTGGTCTTGTTTGAAGGAAAAGATGGGGCGCTGCGTTGCCTTTGCTGTTTCCTGCTCAGTTGGCTTTTGCATTTCATAGACATAAACCAACCCTCCCAATAAGAGAGCAGAGAATAACAAACCCCAAGTTGTCCGCTGTAGCTTCATTAATTAATACTTTTGATAGTTGAGTTTAACTCTTTATGAGGATATTGCTTTTGCCCCCCCTGCCCCCCAAATCTGGGGGGAGTTGATCAGGAGTTAGTCCTTCGCCCCCCCTGCCCCCCAAATCTGAGGGGAGTTGATCAGGAGTTAGTCCTTCGCCCCCCCTGCCCTCCAAATCTGGGGGGAGTTGATCAGGAGTT
>DNXU01000595.1:9444-11231 GCA_003505715.1 Cyanobacteria bacterium UBA8803
GCAACCACCAGATTACTCCTGCTGCGGTAAATCCAATTAAGGGCATGATGCCTACTGCCGTCCAACCCAATAGGGCAGCTTGTACGGGTGTGAGGTTAATGCGGCGGTTTTGCTGTGCTTTGGGACGGATGGAAAGCGTTTTCTCATTCCGGTTGCTTAACCAGCTGACGGAGTTGAGAAAAACATCACTATTGAGCTGTTGGTCAAACCAACCATCGCTGGCAAAATTAGAGTTGCCATAGACTATTAATCGTGCCTCGGCATTGATTTTCTGAGTATCGGCATTATCTTGATTATTCGGTGCAGGGGATGCTGTCGGAGACTGGTTAGGAGAAACTGTAGGTGAGGGTGCTGGACTTGGTGTAGTCTTAGCTTCGGGTGAAGGAGAAGCTTCAGGTGACTTATTGGTAAAAGGTGTAGGAGAAGCTTCTGGGTTGGGAGAAACTGTCGGACTTGGCGTAGGTTCGGGTTGTGCCTTGGGTAAGGTTGGCTGGTATCCAGCTTTGCGGCTCAATGCCACACCCAACACCAAAGGACCGGGGCGATCGCCTTTATCCTCGTTAAACTCCAACGGTTGGTCTTCCGGATTATTTTCTGCCCAACTCTCCTCGTTAGTTCTTACTAAGGACGTTTCCTTAATCCCTTCTACAGGTGTGGTCTCCACAGGTCGTGCTAGGGGATACAAGGAAAATCCATTACCAAAATTTTGAGTAATAGGATGGTCGCCGTAACTCGTTACCAAAGGCGTTGCCGGACCTAACCCAACTAAACGGCCTTGACCGGAAGCGTCAATAGCAATGCGAGTGTCCAGCGTCACCCCCCAGTCGGCAAACAAGCTATCCAGACCAGGATTAGTATCCGGATCTACCATCACCAGCAGACTACCACCCTTGGCCAGATACTTGCTCAACGCTTGCACTTCTAATTCAAACAGCCCCCGTTTGGGACCAGCGATAACCACTAGGGAAGCATCTTTAGGAACCTCTGATCGCTCGGCGAGGTTGAGGGGTTGAGCGGTAAAGTTTTTCTCAGCTAGACTACTGACAGCTTGAGAAAGTCCGCCTTCTACATTTTCTATGGGTCGTTCCCCATGACCTTGGAGGAAGTAAACTACATCCGTGCGATCGCTAGTAATGCGCTCGATCGCACTAGTCAGCTTGGCTTCCTCCAAACGCTCAGTATTACTTACAGCTTGCACAAATTGGCGCTCAGTGCCATATTCCAGGTAAACCTCTCCAGGAGACCGAATATTAAACTTCTGAGCCAGTGCAGGTCTAACTTGGGGGTCAACAAACTCAAATTCCAACTTCGCCCCATAGCGGCGGTAATTTTCCAGCAGTTCCCGGTCATTTGGGTTAGGAATAGGGTCAAACACCCAAACTTTCACAGGTTGCTGCAAATTTTTTACCATCTGCTGCGATAGGGGAGAGAGACTAAATAATTGATTCTCCGTTAAGTCCAATCGCACCACATAGCGAGCGGCTAAAAAATTAATCACCGCCAAAAGCACCACCACGGAAAGAGTGGCCACGATCGCATTCGTCCCCACCTGAATAGAACGGCGCTGCCAAAAACCCGGTGCTAAAATCCCAAGCAATAGCACCCACAATCCAATAATTACAATTCCCCCAATCAGCAAACCCAACGATACAGGAGACCAGCTACCGGAAACCAACTTAGCACTGATACCCATAATGCTAAGCATCAGACCGAGCAGAAATAGATATTTTAAATATTTCCAATTTATGGCAATGTTCATTGTTTATTGTTTGTTGTTTGTTGTTTGT
>DNXU01000595.1:11391-12383 GCA_003505715.1 Cyanobacteria bacterium UBA8803
CAACCAACAACCAACAACTAACAACCAACAACCAACAACCAACAACTTATTAAGAACGTTGAAAGCGTAGGGCATCAATCGATTGGGCGGTTAGGAAGATACCGAGAATGATATAACTGGCAAATAAAATTAGACTGCTGGTATCGAGGACGCCTTTGACGAGATTGTTGTAATTTTCTAGCAAAGAAAGATGATTTAAAGCTGTTCCTAGGGGGCCGCCGATATTTTTGCCGACTAAATCAATCAGCCAGAGGAACAAAATTAAAGCGAAGGTGAGGAAGGCTGCCAGAATTGAACTATCTGTTAGGGATGAAATAAACATTCCCAAAGACAGCACTGAGGCGGCTAGTAAAATTAAGCCAACGTGAGCGATTAGGGGTACGGCAGGCCGAATGGGGGGAGTGGCAGCACTTAGCGCGATCGCTTCATACCCGAGTAAGGGCAGGATCATCACGGTAAAAAAGGTGAGGACGCCTAATAATTTTCCGATGGCTACCGTCCAATTCGTTAAGGGGGAGGTGGCCAAGAGTTCTAACGTGCCACGCTTGCGTTCCTCAGCATAGAGTCCCATCGAGAGCATAGGTAGCACAAACATAGCCAGCGAACCCATCACGCTTAAGAAAAAGAACAAGAATTTATAGGCAAAGTCTTCAGCTTGGGTTGCCATACCCAGTTGATCCATTGCCATCCCTTGCTGAATCACGCCTTCTGGGCCGAGGAGAATCTCGACAAAAAAGAAGCCAGACATCAGCCAGAAGATGCCTGCTACTAAATAGGCAAGGGGCGATGCAAAATAGCCCTGCAATTCTTTACGAAAAATTGCCACGATGTTGGCAATGATGATACCCATCTAGAATTTTCCTCCATTTTGGGAAGAGAACGTGAGAGAGTGAGGGGGTGAGGGAGTGAGGGGGGGAGAGGGTGAGAGGGCGAGAGGGTGAGAGGGCGAGGGGGTGAGCGAGCGCTCGTGTCGTCTAACTGCGGGAAGCTTT
>DNXU01000241.1 GCA_003505715.1 Cyanobacteria bacterium UBA8803
AATCAACCGGACATGATATGACACAGGTATTGCCACAAGTCAACCAAATCACCTGTGGAGGTGAACCATATCGTTCAACTAAATCGACAAAATCTCTATCTTTGGTCATGACAACTACCCCCTGAGCCTTCGCCGCCTCAAAAGATAATCATGCTGCAAGCACTGGATGATCGAGTTTGCGTGCCGCGTAGAGTAAAGATGCCTTGAGATCGTCCATCTCCAGGTCTGGCATTTCTGCTAAGATTTGCTCAAAACTTAAGCTAGCAGCGAGTAAATCTAATACATCTGACACCCTGATTCTCATCCCACGGATGCAAGGACGACCACCACACTGCTTGGGATTGACTGTAATTCTGTCAAGCAGACTAGACACTTGTACTTACGCTACGAGACTACATTAAGCTTTTACCTCTACAGTCTATACCTGTGCTTACGCAAATGCACCCCCTCATCCTTTCATCTCTTCCACTATTCCCTGCAAGGTTTCTGCTACAGATCTAGGGTGCCAGCCTAATTGCTGACGGGCTTTGGTAGCATCTACCCGCACGCAGCGATCGTAAACATAATGAACCCGTTCTCGACTCAGAGGAGGTTGCCAGTTAAAGAGGCGTCCAATGATATCCAAAACGTTCCCTGCTAACCTAACTAAGGGTTTAGGTGCTTCACGGGGAACTGGGATACCAGTTTGTTGACTGAGGAGATTAAACATCTCGCGAGTTGAAAGGTCACCCGCAGAAATGATGTAATGCTCTCCAGGCTTACCTTTTTGTGCTGCGAGAATCATCGCCTCTACTAAGTCATCCACATGGACAATACCCGTAATGCGATCGCCTCCTGCCCATACCTTCAACCCACCTTTGAGAAATTGCTTCATCACTGGGCCAAAATGGGGATCGTCGGAGCCAAAAATGCCAGAGGGTAAAATACTCACTACAGGTAACCCTTGAGCGGCAAATCGATCTACTAATTGTTGCGCTTGGTATTTAGTGCGATCATAAGCAGAGGAAAAATCAGCCTGAGTACGTTGAAAGGTTTCATCAACCACTTGACCTTTAGTATCACCGAATACACCAATCGTGCTGCAATAAACCATTTTCGACACACCAGCCGCTTGAGCCGCTTCTAGCACAGCACGGGTGCCCTCAACATTTACCTGTTCCATGTGAGCCGCATTTACCAAACCCAACTCAACATAAGCAGCCGTGTGAAAAACCCAGTCCACCCCAGTCATAGCCGTAGCCAGAGTATCCCGATCGGTAATATCCCCATAAACCAATTGCAGATTGCAACTGGAAATGCGATCGAGATTGCTAGACTTGCGGACAAAACCGATAACTGCATCACCTCGCTGTTCTAAAGCTTTTACCAAATGAGAACCGGTGAATCCATTAGCTCCAGTGACGAGCGCTTTCATGATGCCTCCTGTATCTGCATGAGTTTAGGCTATTGCTGAACTAGCCCAAATTCTAGGTTATACGGGATTGGGAGTAATATAACGCAAAGGTGGCTCTCCCGTACTGATGGTGGAAAACGGTATTTTGGGTGATTGGTAATGGGTAATGGGTAATTGGGAATTCCTTACCCAGTAAGCATTTGGATTTATAAATTAGTTTTTCTTATCACAATATCTACGGGAGAGCCGAGTTTTTGGAGTTGCTAAGTAGCGTTAAATACCTGATTAACCGTCAAGTTCAACTCAGGGAAAACTCCAGAAACAATCCGGTCATCTCCTCTAAACCGACTAATTTGGTATTCCCCATCAAAAAGTTCCCCACCAAGAAAACCAGCAATTTCTGAATGTTTGCCAGTTGGTTTCGGCATTTCAACAATCACCCCATTGTGTAATTCGTAGTGGTGCCCAGGATTGTCAGGATACCACTCAATAAATTCATCAAAAGTTACTAGTTTAGATAAGGCTTGGATTATAATCACACTGCTCCTTAAAAAACTAAATCATCGCTGGCAACAAAACCTCTAGCTTCCAACCATGGGCAGATTGCCTCAACTGTCTCAGTTTAAGTTCCCCGTCCCTTCCCCAATATTTTTAGCGATCGCGACTCCGGGCCAAAGTCACTAATGTTCAATTGGCTTACCTCGTTACGACATAAGGCATTCCTCCACACCAAACGTAGGGAAGTACCTATCCATTTTGGCATATCCCGACATCCCGACAGAGAATAAATTCTCTGTCTCATAGCTCAAGTCGGTTGAAACCGACTATTAATTTAGAGAGTTTGATCGATAGAATTTACAGTCCATTTTAATGGACTTTAGCTGTGAGCCAGGGATTTTAATCCCTGGCGGACATCTGGATAATCCTAGGTAGCAAACTTACCCAGAAAACCAGCGGGATGGGGCATCATCAAGATGATTGGAATCCTCCAAAGACTTAATTGCGCTCCCATTCAAATGATGTACTTTTTGATTTTCCACATAGGTAACAGCTTGTTCTAATTGCTTTCCTCCCAGAGAAAATACACCATATCCTTCTTGCCAACCAAATTGAGGGTAATAAGTTGCAAATCTATGATTCAGATGATATGCGCTACTACCTTTCAGGGTTTTAACAAAATCGGAAATGGATAAGGCTGGGGGAATGGAAACTACGAGATGAATATGATCTTCTATACCACCAATAGCATGGATAATAGAATCTATCCCGTCAGCTTTGCCAAGCAGATAAGGATAAAGTACTGTTTCTATTTCTGGATTAATTAGAGGTTGACGCTGTTTGGTTCCCCACACTAGATGATAATACAATCGCCAGAGTGCCATGAAAGTTTTTGTATTTAAATTGCTGTATGGTATGAGGATTCCCCTACAATGGCGTTATCGCACAGGGGACTTATAAGATCTTTGGATTCGGCCAGATTCTGCTAGCTTGCAATCCTGACATCCCATTACCTCAATATCGCGCCACTCCGATATGCCGACATCCCGGCATCCCGATACCGCGACATCCCACCACCCCGACATCAGGATATCCCCGCATCCCGATATCGTGACATCACCAGATGCCGACATCCCGGCGTCCCGACATCCCACCACCCCGACATACCAACATCCCACCATCCCGATATCCCGACAGATGCATAACCTCCAAACCCCCAGAGATAAAACCAATAACATACAGTAAAATTAACCCAATAAAACGGAGGTATAACCATGCCTCAACCCACCCTATCCCCCCGTACAATTCTCCCACCAATTCCCCGCCGCCTCTGGTGGAATCTGGTACTATTTATCCTGTTACTATCCCTCACCGTAGGATTATTCTCAGACTTTGGTACGGGTTTGGTAAATGCCCGCGAGATTTCTGGAGGTGTGGGTGAAGAGGTGGCACAACAGTTAGGGAGGAATGAGGAAGAAGCAACTCGTGCGGCTGCACGACGGCTTTCTACAGAGGCTGAGCAACTGAGATCGCAAGGAACGGTAGAATTGTTGCGACAAGCTGCGGTGAAGTATGAAGCGGCACTCTTGCTTTGGCATGAAGTGGGGGATCTTTCCGAGGAAGCTTTTACGCTTTATTATCTTGGTGGAGTCTACAAACAGTTAGGGGATATAGGGAAAGCTCTCAACTGCTACAGAGAGGCATTACCTTTATTTGAGTCTATGGGTGAAAGGGCAGGTGTTGAGATAACTCGCCTTCAGATCTGTAGACTTCAAAACCCATCACACCCTGTCCCTTATTTAGAATGTGAGCGAAGTTAGATCGACTTTTATTCCCAACTCCATTCATCCGTTACATCCGTTAACAAAATCCTTTGCCAAACTGCATAACCTCCAAACTCGCAGAGATAGAGTACCACAGTATCGAGTAAAGTAGACGCAAGATCGGGTCAGTGTAGTTATGCCTCAACACATCCGCTCCCACTCAATTCATCGCAAATTCCCCCGTGGGTTTCGCCCAAGATATCACCTTTGGTATTGGTATCTGGTACTATCTATCCTGTCGCTATCCCTCACTGTGGGATTCATGTCAGACTTTGGTACGGGGAAGGTAATAGCCCGCGAGACACAAAGGGGGGTGAGGGTGGAAGTGGCACAAGAGAGTAATTCTACACAGCAAGATGCAACGAAGGCTGTGGCGGAACAACTTTTTCAGGAGGGAGTACAACTATTTCAGCAAGGAACAGCAGAATCTTTGCGACAGGCGATTGGCAAATTTGAAGAGGCGCTACCACTGTATAATGCTGTGGGCGATCGGCGATCAGAAGCTGTCACCCTTGGTTATATGGGCTATATCTACAACGCATTAGGAGAAAAGCAAAAAGCCTTAGATTATTACAACCAATCCTTACCTTTAACTCGCCAAGTGGGAGATCAGGCAGGGGAAGCTAGAACC
>DNXU01000393.1 GCA_003505715.1 Cyanobacteria bacterium UBA8803
AATCTCTATTTAGAGGTAATTAGTATAACTACAGCATCAACTAAAAGTACCCTCAAGGGTAATTTTGATCAAAAAGCTTGCCAAAGGAGCCGATAATGTCTATTACCAGAGATTTAATTACCGAAAGTGAAAATCGCTTAAATTTCAATCCCGAACAGCTTAGTGCCAGCCTTGCTAGTAAAAATCCGATTGAAAATGCCAGCCCGGAAAAAGTTAATAAGCGTATTTTTCACGCCCTATCGGAAGGGGTAGAGGCTTCCCGGCTAGACCTAGAGCGGCTAATCGGCACTAGCGATTTAATTAGTATCAATTACCTGGAACTTGGGTTTATAGCTTCAGAAGCTGTGGGGAGAATCAGCGTTCGCGATTCAGATGGAAATCTTTTAGGTTATGGCACAGGATTTATGATTTCCTCCAAGTTGCTGCTAACCAATTGGCACGTATTGGGAAATCCAGAACAGGCAAAGCACAGTCAGGTGGAATTTCAGTATCAGTTCGGCGTGAAGGGCAAGCTGTTACAAAGCGAAATTTTTGGATTTGAACCGGATGAGTTTTTCTTTACCAGTAAGGAGTTAGATTTTACAGCGATCGCAGTGGCTCAATCCTCGTATACGGGTAACAAAACCGTAACTGATTTTGGTTATCTAAGGCTAAATAGAGAATTGGGAAAAATTTTACCGGGAGAGTGTCTGACAATTATCCAGCATCCCAGTGGTGAACCCAAACAAATTGCCCTGCGGGAAAACCAGATGCTGAAAATTCTTGATGATTTTCTTTGGTATCGTACAGATACTGCTCCCGGCTCATCAGGTTCGCCAGTTTTTAACGACTCCTGGCAAGTTATTGCCCTACATCATTCAGGAGTTCCGGAAAAAGATGACAACGGTAACTACCTGACGGTAGACGGCAAAGTTTGGCAAGAGCATATGGGTGAAAACAAAATTAAGTGGATCGCTAATGAAGGGGTTAGAGTAAGCCGCATCGTGCAAACCCTTGAAAACGCCTATCCCACTCACCCGCTTGTACAAGAGGTTCTGCAAAATAATACCAGCCTTGCAGACAAACCGGATGCGCAACCAGTTGAAAGGAAACCTACCGAACTGAATTCCAGGCTGCAAGTAGCTAGGCCAAATAACTTAACTCCTCGCATAAACCTAGCTAGCGAAGGGGGTACTACTAATATTGAAGTGCCGCTGACGATTACGATTTCTCTCGGTAGCGGCAATACCTTAGTGCAAACTGCGATCGCGCCAGAAGTTACTCTACCCTTATCTCAACCGAGGAATAGAGCGGAGGCAATCAGTATCGATCCTAACTATCAGAACCGTAAAGGCTACGATCGCAATTTTCTGGGCAGCGGCACCCTATCCGTTCCTTTGCCGCAGCTATCGCCAGAGATGATAAAACGGGCTGCGATTAATAAGGCAGTACTTGGGCAAGATAACTATATTATTCCCTATCATCACTTCAGTATTGTGATGAATAAAGAGCGTCGGTTAGCGTTCTATACTGCCGTCAATATTGATGGCAATATCAGTTACCGCATTAAGAGAAGTCCAGATAAGTGGATTTACGACCCCAGAATTGAAAGGGTTGAGCAAGCAGGCGAAGAAGTTTATGCAGATAATCCTCTAGATCGGGGGCATCTAGTGCGGCGGTTAGACCCAGCATGGGGGAATTCGAGAGAGATTGCCAAGGTTGCCAACGACGATACCTTTCACTTTACGAACTGTACTCCCCAGCATGAAGATTTTAATCAAAATCGTACCACTTGGGCGGGCTTAGAAGACTATATTCTAAATAATGCAGATGCTCGCGATTTGAGGATTTCCGTGTTTACCGGGCCTGTATTTAGGGACGACGACCCCGAATATAAAGGCATCCAATTACCAAAGGAGTTCTGGAAAGTTGTAGTGATGGTCAACGAAACTGAAGACAGACTTGCGGCGACGGCTTATCTGTTAAGTCAGGCCAGTCTTTTGGACAACCTGAAGGAAACTTTTTCCTTTGGAGCATACAAGACTTATCAGGTGTCGGTCAAAAAAATTGAATCCCTGACCGGGCTAAACTTTGGGAAGCTGAAAACTTTTGACCCCAGGGGTCACCTAGAAAGTTTGAGTGTTATGGAAATAGGCTCGTATACCGATCTGTTGTTGTATTGAAAATGGGTAGGGGAGGATTTATATCAAGTTAATCAGGGCGAGTCGAGTTATGTTATCGTTTCCAATAATATATAGAAATAACGACTCGCCCCCCCATGGGATACTTTTTTATGGGGAACTCCCTTAATCAATACTATTCCCTACTTAGCACTGGGATTAGATGTTGTGACAGCGTAAATGGATCTACCCCTAGCTCCGTCCGCTCCCTTGCTGCTACAATCCCTGCTTGAGCGTGCCACCAAGCTGCCGTTGCCACTGTTGCGGCTAAAGGTTGCTGCTCATCCGTTGACTGTGCTACTAAACCGCCCAAAAGTCCGGTGAGGACATCACCACTCCCCCCACGAGCTAGAGCAGGGGTGCTTTCGGGGATGAGCCAGATCGAGCCACCTGGATGCGCGATCGCTGTCCTCGCCCCCTTGAGCAATACAACTGCTCGACTCAGCTGGGATGCCTTGCGTACCGCACTCACGCGATCCGGTAGCAGAGTGCCCGAGTCTGGGAATAACCGCTTGAACTCACCGACATGAGGCGTTAAAACCGTAGGACTTCGTCGTCTTAACAGTGTGGGAATAGTTCTCAGTTCGGCTAGGACATTCAAACCATCAGCATCTAAAATAAGAGGGCATTCAGCTGCAATCACCTCTGGTAAGACTGACTTAGCCTCTAGCGTCAACCCAGGGCCACAAGCGATCGCACTGTACTTGCTCAAGTCAACCCGATCGGGCAGATGGGCGATCGCACCCTCTGGAGTTTCCGGGCAACCAATAACAAGTGCTTCGGGCAATTGGCTGACTAATAAGGGTTTGAGAGATTCTGGCACGGCAATAGAGAGCATTCCTACTCCACTCGCCCTCGCTCCCAACCCCGTTAAAATAGCTGCTCCGGAATACTGTTTTGAGCCGCCAATAAGGAGGAGATGCCCTTGCTGGTATTTGTGAGTAACTACAGGACGCGGCAAAGGCAGACAAGATCGGGCAGCAGTTTTGGTCATCCGCACCATTGAGGGTGGCTCACCCAGAATAGCCCAGATATCCATAAGGGGGATATCAAAATCAATTAACTCTGCTGCCCCGACATATTCCAACGCTTGGTCTTGTAAAAAAGCTAGCTTCCACAATCCCAAACACAATGTACGGGTTGCTCTCACCGCTGTTCCGAGAACTGCGCCCGTATCGGTATGGATGCCAGAAGGCAGATCAATACTAACAACAGGTTGCGATCGCTCATTCAGTTGATTAACCGCATCAGCAATTGTTCCGGAAAGCGATCGCTCCTGTCCGAATCCAAACAAGCCATCAATAATCAGATCGCACTGGGCTAATGGTTCGAGCTGTTCGTAAAAAGGAATTCCCAAACTCGCGGCATACTGAGTGTGGTGGGATGTCAATTCCTTGAGTTTGGTAAAGGGACGATAAATCAGGACATCGTCACCCTGAAAATGCAGCTCCCGCGCTATTACCAAAGCATCACCACCATTATGACCTGGCCCTACTAACACGCCGACTCGCCTGCGGCTAGAACGAGGATAAAGCACCTGGAGTCGAGCCGCCATCAGTCCTGCCACCTTTTCCATCAAAGCCGCCACTGGCATTCCTGCCGCAAAGATGCGCCCTTCAATATCCCGCATCTGCTGTGCTGTAACGACAAATTGCTCAATCTGTTCTCGACGATTTTGAGAGGAAGTAGGAAGTGGGGGAGAAATGTTCATAGATCAACGACCGAAATAAACTCGCGCATCTATACCTACAGATCGGAAATAGTTATGCCAACGTTCTGCCTCTGCCCGTTCGGCAAAAGGACCTAAGGCAACGTGCGGCCCTCTAGGGTGAGAGCGTTGCTTAACCTCCTCTTCTGCGAATCCTAACTCAACGACTCGGGCAGCAATATTAGGTAAATCTTTTGCTACTCCAGGGATAATAACAAAGAAGGAGCGATCGCCAGTCTCTTGGAGTCTATCAGAGCGGGAATTGGGTGAGGCTACAGAGGGAGACGGCAAGCTGGGTGAGGGGAATGGCGGTGGTAACTCATCTTGCCAAACTCGCGGTTCTGGCGAACTTTGGGCTAAAGTTGGAGTAATAGAAGTAGTCAACCCACTACTAACCAGTAGCATGGGTAACCCCCATGCTACAGTAGCCCGATTTAGCGAAAGTCTAAACATATAACGAAATTGCCTCACGATCGGAACAAAACTTGCTAGTAGTCGCTCATGAACTGCGTAAAACAGAACACATGAAAATCTCCCTCATCCCCTCATCCCCTCACTCCCTTACTTCCTCACTCCCTCATCCCTCATC
>DNXU01000557.1:0-183 GCA_003505715.1 Cyanobacteria bacterium UBA8803
AATAGTGGGGTGGAGTTAATTGTTGAGCCAGCACAGAAACAGGTACTGGCTCAACTTAACCTGAAGGCTGGGAAAAAGGCGATCGCTTCAGTTGCTTATGAGCCTGCTTTGAAGTACCTGAATCTTGGCCTGGGACTGTTGGGAAGAGCCAGCTGGGTTGAAACTTATGAACTGGCATTGGCA
>DNXU01000557.1:266-583 GCA_003505715.1 Cyanobacteria bacterium UBA8803
GGAATTGGCTGAGGTGGTATTGCAACAAGCTAAGACTCCTCTGGAACGGGTGAAGGGGTATGAGGTCAAAATCCAAGCTTGTGTTGTGCAGAATAGGATGTTGGAAGCTATCAAAACGGCTCTAGAGGTTCTGGCACTATTGGGGGTGAAGTTGCCACTAAATCCTAGCTCATGGGATATGTGGTTAGGACGGGTACAGACTAAGTTAGCGCTGGGTTTTAAAGGAGTTGAGGATTTAATTGAGCTGCCGCTGATGAGAGATCCTTATAAGCTGGCAGCGATGCGTATTATGGCGACTGTCTGTACTGCGGCCTATT
>DNXU01000557.1:619-997 GCA_003505715.1 Cyanobacteria bacterium UBA8803
TTGTCTTTCAAAAAATTCAACTCTCTCTCAAATATGGGAATGCGCCTGGGTCTACTTTTGGGTATGCTGATTATGCGATGGTTCTGTGCGGCGTCGAGGGAGATATTGCTTCTGGCTATCAATTTGCTCAGCTCGCTTTGAATTTATTGGAGCGATTGAATGCTAAAGAATTTAAATCTAAGACTTTCCTACTGGTTGATATGTATGTCAAGCATTGGCAGGAGCATCTTAAGGAAACTTTAAAGCCTTTGCTGGCGGCTTATCAGTGTGGGCTGGAAACGGGGGATTTAGAATATGCTGTCTTTGCTATTTTTGTGCGTTCCTACCATTCTTATCTCCTGGGTAGAGAACTTGTGCAGCTGGAGCAGGAGATGGCGA
>DNXU01000557.1:1006-5981 GCA_003505715.1 Cyanobacteria bacterium UBA8803
CTAAGTTTAAGCAAGAACAACCTCTTTATTTAAATCAAATGTATCGGCAGGCTGTCTTAAACCTGATGGGACAGTCAGAAAATCCCTGCTGTTTAAGGGGTGAAAGTTACAATGAGGAAAAAAATCTCCCTCTCCATCTGGCTATCCCCGATAACTATACTATTTATCATTTATATTTTAATAAATTCCTGCTTTGTTACTTATTTGAGCATTACTCTGAAGCTGTTATATATGGTACTAAGGCGGCAGAGCTGTTATTAGACGGTGCCATTGGGATACTTGTGGTTCCGGTATTCTATTTTTACGATTCCCTGGCTAGGATTGCTGTATTTTTCGATAGCTCTCATACCGAACAACAGAGGATTTTAAGGAAAGTAGGAATTAATCAGAAAAAAATGGAGGGTTGGGCGCATCATGCGCCGATGAATTATTGGCATAAATTTTATCTAGTCGAGGCCGAGCGGTATCGCGTTCTTGGTCGAGATGTGCTAGCTATGGACTATTACGACAAATCTATTGCCCTCGCGCAAGAGAACGAATACCTCAATGAAGAAGCGCTGGCTCACGAACTAGCTGGTAAATTCTATCTGGCCAAAGATAAAACCAGAATTGCTCGCACCTATCTACTGGATGCTCGTTACTACTATCAGCAATGGGGAGCGACTGCTAAAGTTAAGGATTTGGAGGAACGGTATCCCCAGTTGCTTGGCTCAGTATCGGAACAAATCAGAATTAGAACTACTCAGTCTGCCACTTCTCCAACGACAAGTAGCACCACCGGGACAGAAGCCTTGGACTTAGCCACAGTGATGAAAGCCAGCCAAGCTCTTTCTAGGGAAATGGTGCTGGATAAGTTACTGGCCAAGTTAATGGAAATTATGATTGAAAATGCTGGAGCTGAAAAAGGTTTCTTGATTTTAGAAACTAAAGGAAAAATGCTGATTGAAGCAGAAGGTGCGGTGAATGGGGATAGCGTTACCTTATTGCAGTCTATTCCGATTGAAGGGCAAGACGCGGAATGTCGGCTTTCTACAGCCATTATTAACTATGTTGCCCATAGTCGGGAAAGCGTGGTTTTAACCGATGCCACTCAGGACGGAAAATTTAACCAAGACTCCTATATTGTCAACCATCAGCCCAAGTCTATTTTATGTACGCCTTTAGTAGATAGAGGCAAACTGACTGGGATTGTTTATTTAGAAAATAATTTGACAACCGCTGCCTTTACAGCAGAGCGACTGGAGGTTTTACAGATGCTGTCAGCCACAGCGGCAATTGCTATTGACAATGCCCGTTTGTACAATGAGTTAGAACTCAGAGTGCAAGAACGAACTCAAGAACTCACCCAAGCGAACAAGCAACTCGAGCAACTGACAGCTGAGTTAAAATCCTCTAACCAAGAATTAGAGCAGTTTGCCTATATTGCATCCCACGACTTGCAAGAACCCCTGCGAGCGGTTGCTAACTATACTCAAATGCTAGCGAAGCGTTACCGAGGCAAGTTAGATGAAAAAGCTGATATTTATATTGGTTTTGCCGTAGATGGGGCGACCCGGATGCAACAACTGATTAAAGACTTACTCGCTTACTCCAGGGTAGGACGGCAGCCGTTGAAATGGCAAGCCACGGACTGTAATGTTTTAGTTAACAAAGTTCTGCGAGATTTACAGTTCAGTATTGCCGAAAATGAGGCCAATATTACAGTTAATTCGCTACCCACCCTATGGGCAGACACCACTCAAATTACTCTATTGTTCCAAAATCTGATCGGTAATGCTATCAAGTATCGCAGTGAAGCACCTCCCCAAGTCGATATATCAGCCGAACAGCGAGATTCTAGGTGGTTATTTCGGATTCGGGATAATGGAATTGGTATTGAGCCAGAGTATGCCGAGCAAATCTTTGGTATTTTCCAGCGTCTCCACACCCACGATGAATATCCCGGTACTGGTCTTGGCTTAGCAATTTGCCAAAAGATTGTTGAGCGCCACGGGGGAAGTATTTGGGTTGAGTCGCAACTTGCCAAAGGCTCGCTCTTCTGTTTTGAAATCCCGCTGCACAATGGGGAAACACTGCATGAGTAGTTACGACGGATTGAAAACTATTGACATTTTACTGGTAGAGGATTCTAAAAGCGACGCTCACTTGACGATAGAAACTCTTAGTGAAAGTAGAATACTTAACCAACTGCATTGGGTTAAAGATGGTGCTGAGGCTATTGATTTTCTGTACAAACAGGGACAATACCATGAGGCACCGCGTCCGGATCTGATCGTGTTGGATTTAAACTTGCCTAAGAAAAACGGTAGAGAGGTACTGGCTCAAATCAAAAGTGATGAGAATTTAAAAACGATTCCCGTTGTCATTCTCACCACCTCGGTAGCCGAACAAGACATTCTCAAGAGTTACAGGTTACAAGCTAACTGCTACCTGGTTAAACCCGTTGACTTAGATCGGTTTATTGCGGTAATCAAATCAATTGAGAATTTCTGGTTAACTGCTGTTAAATTTCCACCCAGCGAGGATTGAGCAATTCTTTATGGTTATCCCTACTCCTGTTCTGCTCGTTGAAGACAACATCGCTGATGCTTATCTGCTCATGGATATGTTGAAAGAAGCAGACGAGCAGCAATGGCAAGTCGTTCAGGCCAAGCGTCTCAGTAGTGCCCTCGAATACCTGCGCAACTCTCACTTTGATATCATCTTATTAGACTTGACCCTGCCCGACTCTAAAGGATTAAATACCGTCACGCAAATTCAAGCCGCCGCCCGCGACCTACCTATCGTTGTCTTAACAGGACTTGATGACCAAGAACTTGCCGTCCAAGCGGTAGCTCTAGGAGCGCAGGATTATCTGGTTAAGGGGGAAATTGCTACAGATACACTCATGCGGGCAATTCGCTACGCTATGGAACGGGGGCGAATTCTTCAGCAACTTCAGGAAAGCGAGCGACGCACCCTGATCGCCTTAGAAAAGGAACGAGAACTAAACCAACTAAAGTCTAGTTTTGTTTCCATGGTGTCTCACGAGTTCCGCACTCCCATGACCACCATTCGACTCTGTGCTGAGAAACTCCAGGGTGACAACCCTCAACTAACCCCAGAACGCAGAAATCAATATCTCGATCTCATGCAAGGGTCTATTGCCGACATGCTCCAACTCTTGGATGAAGTCCTCTTCCTAGGCAGAATTGATACAGGCGGACTGCACTACGAACCCACCACCTTAAATTTAGAAGACTTCTGCTGCGAACTTACGGAAACCTTACAACTGAGTGCCAGCGATCGCAAACTCACCTTTACCTGTCAAGGTGACTGCACTCAGGCAGTTATGGATGCTATTTTGTTACGGCACATCTTCACCAATCTCCTCTCCAATGCTATCAAGTACTCTCGGGCAGGTAGCACTATCCAGTTTGGCCTAACCTGTGAGGATAGCACGGCCACCTTCCAGATTCAAGACCAAGGCATTGGCATTCCTGTCAGCGATCGCAAACGCCTATTTGAAACCTTCCATCGCGCCACTAACGTTGGCTCAATTCAAGGCACGGGACTAGGACTTTCGATCGTCAAAAAGTGCGTAGACTTACACCAAGGACAAATCCAGATTGAGAGCGAAGTAAACGTCGGGACAACCGTTACTGTTACGCTCTCTTTGGGAAAGATGAGGGTGTGAGGGTGTGAGGGTGTGAGGGTGTGATGGAAATGTATTTTATTTATAGATGTACTTAAAAAGCCTCTGCGTTCTTTGCTTTAAAAAAGGGATTTTTCGATCAAACTCCTTTAAACCCAACTGAATTATCCATTTCCTTAACCGGAATAGCTTTAACTGCTTTAACCATTTCAGTACTTTGGCTCCCAACCCCAATCTGATTCAGGACAATGCCCACCATAATAATACTACCGCCAATATAATGAGCCATTGTGGGAGCTTCCCCTAAAAGTAAATACGCAGCCAGAATCCCGGCAATAGGGCCAAAGGAGCTAGCTAAGGAAACATCTGAGGCACTAGATTTTTTTAACCCCGTAAAAAAACATAATTGACCCCCCACCACAATAACTACGCTATAAACTAACATCCACTGCCACAAGAAGGGCGAGAAAATATCAATAAAATGATGAACGCCAAATAGTTTCAGGACAATCCCCCCGAAAATAATCGTACCGACGACAGCGCGGAAAATAGTAAAAATACCCAACGGAATGTGACGCAGCTTCACTTTACTAATAATAGTCGAAATTGCAATACAAACCGCCCAGCCAGCTACCATCAGTTCCCCCTTCCCCACCTGGGACATCCCCATATTTACCATAGTTGCTCCAGGAGGCTGTAGCAAAACCGTCAGAACGACACCTACAAAAGACGCGATCGCACCTGCTACCACCCACCGATTAACTCGTTCCCGGAGCAACCACACCGATAACGCCAACGTCAAGGGTGGTTCGATGCGTCCGATTAAAATCACATTGTTAACCATGGTTAAGGAAAGCGCCGTAAAAATTAAAGCAGGCGCTAAAGCACCCTCCAGAATGGCAACCCCCATCAAACCCAGCCAATCTCCCCTTGAGAAACGCTTGAGGTTGCCAGCATTCCACTGTTGGTGATAGATCGCAATCAAGAGTGCCAAGGCACAAATATTCCCGGCAAAAAAAACATTGCAAAACGAAATTGGATTCCGACCATCAATTAAGTTTTGAGCGCCAATTTCTGTTAACTTGCGGATGACTGAGCTAGAAGCTGCGAAGATAATCATGGCCAGCAATAGATAGGCTCGCCCGGGAATACGATTTATTAACTTAGAGTTTTTAGCGATTAATTTTGGCATCGCGATCGGGAACGGAATAAGGGATAAGTGATGAATCAAGTTCAATTAAACACCGATCATATCTGTAGGGGCGGGTTTAGTGACCAATATTGTGGGCCGTGCAGAGCTGTAGGGGCGGGTTTAGTGACCAATATTGTGGGCCGTGCAGA
>DNXU01000008.1:0-335 GCA_003505715.1 Cyanobacteria bacterium UBA8803
TATCAACCCTTACTCACAAAGCACCAAATCATCCATCTCCCTTCCGCCTCCACCGTTGCCATCAATCGCAACCAACTAACTCAACGTGCTATTGCCCCCAATACCCTTGCCATTATCGCCGACCCCATCTTCTCCCCAAATGATAGCCGCCTCACTGGTAAAACCAACCCCTCACCTAATAATAATCGCGGTACAGAAGACTTAGCCCAACTCAGTTTAGAACGCTCAGCCACCACCTCAGAACTCAACTTAAAACCTCTACCTTATACCCGTACCGAAGCTGATACCATCCTCCAACTGCTTCAAGGCAAATCCAGCCTGAGTTTTTTCGAGTT
>DNXU01000008.1:403-7775 GCA_003505715.1 Cyanobacteria bacterium UBA8803
TATCCAGAACTATCAGGATTAGTCGTATCCTTAGTAGACAAACAAGGAAAACCACAGAATGGGTTCTTACGACTCAATGATATTTTCAATCTAAATCTTCCAGCAGAACTGGTGGTGTTAAGTGCTTGTCAAACGGGGAGTGGAAAAAATGTCAAAGGGGAAGGAATCGTGGGATTGACAAGAGGGTTTATGTATGCGGGTTCACCGAGAGTAATTGCTTCGTTATGGAATGTAAATGATGCTTCAACGGCACAACTGATGAAACTGTTTTATCAAAAGTATTTGCAAGAAAACCTTCCTCCGGCTGAAGCGTTACGACAGGCACAGTTAGCAATGTGGCAGAGTCATCAAGTTGATTGGCGTACTCCCTATTTTTGGGCAGCCTTTACCCTTCAGGGTGAGTGGCGTTAAGAAAAAATTACAAACTAATCCCTGACTCTTTTTGAGCAATCAAGGCGGATCGAAAAAACTCCATTACCGACCCCGTCCCTGCTGCCTACAGGTCTGCACTACACTCCCTTCCCCACTCCCCATTGACAGTGTTGGGAATTCATCACAAGCTGTTCAGAAGCTGAATCGTATAGCAAGATACTAACTATAGCGTGAGGATATCGAATCAATCTTGGTTAACACTGTTGCGGCAACATCGTGCCATTGCCGTAATTCGGGCGTCTGCCTACTCCTTGGGCCATCAAATGGCAGAGGCACTAGCAGCAGGGGGGATATCGTTAATTGAAATTACTTGGAACACCGATCGCGCCCCTGAATTGATCGGCCAACTTCGCCGTGACTTATCTACCTGTACCATTGGTGCAGGTACGATCTTAAATTTGGAACAGTTGCAGCACGCTATTGACGCAGGAGCGCAGTTTCTGTTCACCCCTCATACAGATACCAGGCTAATTCAAGCTGCTGTAGCGGCAGGGGTGCCCATTGTGCCGGGGGCACTTTCCCCTACAGAAATTGTTACCGCTTGGGATGCGGGTGCTAGCTGCGTTAAGGTCTTTCCCATTCAAGCAGTTGGGGGTGCGAGTTATATCCAAGGGTTACAAGGGCCGCTGGGTCATATTCCCCTGATTCCTACTGGGGGCGTGACTTTAGCGAATGCACGGGACTTTATTACAGCAGGTGCGATCGCAGTTGGTCTTTCCGGAGACTTATTTCCTAAGGCTTTTATTGTGGCTGGAGATTGGGAAGCGATCGCCCAACGAGCCAAAACTCTAAAATTGCAGTTGAGCTAGAATGGAAATATAGGGGAGTGTTAAAAATGATAGAGAGTTGATTAGCAAGCTGCTCTCGTCAGCTAGGGTGAGGAGGTTGTAACTCCATGAAAAGCATCATTTCTTCTCAGTGGATGCGTTGCACAGCAACGTGCTTGGCAGGTTTCGCCCTAGCACTGACAGTATCGGGTTTTTGGATGCAACCTACTCTCTCCACTCCCCTGGCCGAGCAAATTGCTGCCAGAATGATGGAACTGCAAGATTCAGAGCATCGCTGGATTCAAATTGACCTGACTAATCAAAGACTAATTGCTTGGGAAGGCGGCAATCAGGTGTATGCAGTGGTTGTTTCTACGGGCAAACGCTCCACTCCGACGCGGACGGGTATGTTTACGATTCGCTCCAAGCATCGTACCGATCGGATGCGAGGGCAAGGCTATGATGTCCCCAACGTGCCCTATGCCATGTATTATGATGGGGGCTACGCCATCCACGGGGCTTACTGGCATCGCAAGTTTGGGACACCAGTCAGTCACGGTTGTGTCAATGTGGCTGTGAATCACGCCCGCTGGTTATTTGATTGGGCAACGGTGGGGACGCCCGTAGTTATTCATCACTAAAGATAATTTTAAGGCTTCAGTCGATCGGGAGTGATATCGTGTCCGGTTGCGTTGATATGGTTGAACCTCTTTATACAAGTCCGATGCTACCGGATTTGATATGATTTTGATTCTTTGAGAGCCGAATGCAAAAAAGCCTCGACTTGCTGTTTTTGGCTCTCGGTAGTGTTTGCTGCTGTAGGAGTTGCCAGTCGAGAGGCAGTTAGCACGGCTCCAACCCAGTGTTGGGTGTGCCAGAAACCATTGCCATCAAGAGCCGGAAGCTGTTCCGTATTCGGGTAAGGATAGGGAGACACGTACCAGTAGGGTTCATTGTAGCTAGTGTCCCCAGGGGATAAACCAATCCCCACCGTTCTTGGCTCTCCGTTTTTGGTGCCAGGTAAGGAAATCAGGGTTGCGATATCAAAGTGATGGGGTCAGATGTGGATGGATGAGGCGTCTTCATTTGTAGCAACGATCTCTTGTAAAAGTTGATGGGTATTAACATAGTAGTGTTTTAGTTCCTGCCGTGCTGACTCTTCACTGGCATCGAAGGCAGCACCGTGAGCGATCGCACTATCCGGAAAATCATCTGGTGGATAGGAAAGAAAGACGACTTTATCGGCATCAGCACCCAGTTTGACAATTTCTGATTTGAGCCAACTCAATCCCTCGTCCATGGTTTTTTGATGTAAGGGAAATGCGGCCAGGGTATTGCCCTGTTTATCTAAAATAATGGACGTGAGACTGATTGGTTCGAGGGCAACTCGAAACGGTTTTTTTGTTGGGATGATTGCTCCGACAAACATCTCTAATTGAGGATGCCATTCTAAACTGGTGTGGCTGTAGTCGGGTAGGGGTTCGGCAAGGGCAGAACCTGTGGCTGCAATGAACTGAATCGCGTAGTGTAGTTGCAATCTGCTTTCTGTGAGGTCTTGCGGTAGAATTTTGCCGATGGTTTGCCAGGAATTATTCATTGTTTTTTCTCCTGATTGTGGTTTAGGAAAATACCGTCAACGAAGGCTTGGGGATTATCTTTGGCAAAATGGACTCGTTGGGCTGGGAAATAAATAGTTTCGTAATCAGCGATGAGTTGTTTTTCAGGTAAGCCTTCTTGGTTTCTCAGGATGGCTCGTTTTAGTGCAGTTTCAAAAGGACACTCAATCCAAAAAGAAAGGTCATAATGATGCCTTAAGTCGCTCTTGAGGATGAAAATGCCTTCTAGAAGAATTAAATCAACATTCTTGTAGCTGAGACGCTCTTTATAGTAAGCATCCTCGATAAAATTGAGTAAATCGACTTCCAAGTCAATTGACCGATGATTTTTCAGGGGTGTGATGAGCAAATCGAATAGTTCATCCCACCGAAAAGCGTGTTGATAAAAATGCTCGCCTGGATTATGTTGGCCGAACCTGATAGCAGTTGGGTAATGCCACAGATCTAAGTTCAGCGCAACAGTATGTAAATTTCTAGTATTAAGTTCATCGACAACTTTTTTGGTGATAGTACCTTTCCCTGAGCCATCGATACCACTAATTGCGACCAGAACAGCACCCTGAGGTTGACTTGAGGTGGCCTTAGCCATGATGGTTTCCACCATCGCGGAGATTGTTGTCATCCTAGGAATCATAAATCAAAAATGGGATTGCCATCCACAAGGGTATACAATTTTTCAGCAAAGCCTCACGATAAAACCTCTGCGTTAAAAAAAGATTATGTCGATACCAAACTATTTAAATGCAGCAGCACCAAAGGTAGCATTAAACTTGCGGCACCAGATCCCAGCAGACTTATAGTCAGCCAGATTGATATTGTCCGGGATAGGATAGCTTTGAGTGCCACTAAACTTTTCCAGGGGAGCAAGCACTACATAATCGGGTTCTTGGATTGGATAAGCATGTGGTTTAGTAGAGCCAATTACATCATCAGAACGATGTAAAATCACTACTAAATCTGGCCCTTTATCTGAAGTCTTAAAAGACTCATCTAGCTCTAAATAAGCTTTGCCATTGCGGATCGCAATACTGGCAGTCCCTTGAGTTGGATGTTCCCCAGAAACAAAAGTACCAGATTTGATCACACCTGATTTGGCAGGACTAGGCGATGCTGTTGCAGTAGCAGCAGGACTAGCAGAAGGCTGACTGACTGATTCTTGCTTGCTACAGCCCAAAATTAATACAGTGGCAATAGTAAATATTAGCAAAGAGTTGAACTTCATGATGGTAATGTAATTGCTTTATAGATACTCTAAGAACCAAAAATGAGTGGGGAATGATTTGGAAGTGAGGATCGACTGTGAGAATTCTGATATTTTCCTGAGAGCAATGATGTAGCCTCTCAGGAACGCAGTCTTTTTTTTACGCAAAGAACACAACAGAAGAGAACGTGGAGTGTCGATGTGTTCGTCCAGCTCCTATGAAGAGTTTGTAAAGCTCCCTATCCTTAAGCAGGGCTTTACTTCATCTTTACGAAAAATTGGCAAAGTTAACCGTGGGCTTACTAATTGCAGAACGCCAGCCGTTGGAATTTTCCCAAACTAACGGATGGGGAAATGTAATTTAGGCTACATTCACTCTCTTCTAAACGGAATCCAACTTACTCGGATTGTAGCGTTAATAATTTTCCTGTTTTGGTACAGGAGAGTATTCACCTTGGCTCCAGCAAGAGATTCTTTTGCCTCAGAGCAAGCACTCAACACCCGATCCCTCCCTTGATTTCACTTGACGAGGCATCTTATGGTAAATAACTTCCAGCTCCAGCTCCTGCACGCCTCTGACATGGAGGCAGGTATTCCAGCACTGACGGATGCTGTGAACTTTTCCACCGTTGTTAACGCGCTTAGGGATGACTATGCTAACACCCTAATTCTATCTTCCGGAGATAACTACATCCCCGGCCCCTTCTTTTCCGCAAGCAGCGATAGTACCTTGCGGCCTGTTTTAGGTCGAGAAGGGATCGGGCGAGCTGATATCCTGATTATGAATGAAATTGGATTCCAGGCGTCAGCTTTTGGAAACCACGAATTTGACCTGGGTACTTCAACCATTGCCGAACTGATTGGGAATGACAATCGCGGGTATGTGGGTACTCGCTTTCCCTATCTGAGCGCTAACCTCAACTTTGCTAACGATCCTAACCTAGCTAGGTTTGTCATTGCTGATGGGCAAGATCCGCGCTCGAATAGCATTGCCAAAACTACGGTGATAACGGTTGGTGGAGAAAAGATTGGTATTGTTGGTGCCACTACTCCCACTCTACCCGCTATCTCATCTCCTGGTCCTGGTGTTGGCGTCACCCCTTCACCTTTCAGTGGGACGCCAACTGCTGCTCAATTAGATGCCTTAGCTGCGGAAATTCAAACCTCCGTCGATGCGCTGACGGCGACGGGTATCAATAAAGTGATTTTGCTCGCACACATGCAGCAGCTCTTTATTGAGCGAGAGCTGGCAAAACGCCTTGAAGATGTGGATGTCATTATTGCTGGAGGGGCTCACAGCCTGCTGCCGGACAGTACCGATCGCCTCAGACCGGGAGATACTGCGCCTTCAGATGTTTCCTACCCCATTATCGAAACCAACTCGACCACAGGGGAAAAAGTACTGGTTGTCAACACTGCTGCTAACTACACTTATGTCGGGCGTTTGGTGGCTGAGTTTGACAGCGCTGGCAAAATTGACCTGACCAAACTCGATCCTGCGGTCAATGGAGCCTATGCTACTGATCCAGCTAGCGTCGCTACCCTAATTGCGACCAATCCAGCAGCTGGCGGCGTGACGGCTACTCCCGATCCGGAAGTCGTACAGATTACTAACGCCCTCAAAAATGTCATTATTGCCAAAGACAGTAATATCTTTGGGGAAACTGAAGTATTTCTTAACGGCACCCGCAACGATGTCCGCACCCAAGAAACCAACTTAGGTAACCTGACTGCCGACGCTAATTTGTTTGTGGCCAAGCAAACTGACTCTAGCGTCGTTATTTCCCTCAAAAACGGCGGTGGTATTCGGGACAATATCGGTACAGTTCAGGCGGCAGGTGGTTCAACTGACCCCAATGATTTTATCAAACTTCCGCCTCCTGCTAATCCCCTAGCGGGCAAAGAAGAAGGAGAGATTTCTCAGCTCGATATCGAAAACTCCCTGCGCTTTAACAACGCCTTAAGCTTAGTCACCGTGACAGCGGCTCAACTCAAAGAGATTATGGAGCATGGAGTTTCCGGCGTTCGTCCTGGATCTACTCCCGGTGCCTTTCCTCAAATAGGCGGTTTTGCCTTCAGTTTTGATGCTACTCGGCAAGCACGCACCGCCACTACACCTGGCGATCGCATTCGCTCTATTGCCATCAAGGATGCTAATGGCAAAACGATTGATGAGGTTGTCGTTGATGGAGAAGTAGTAGGTGACCCCAACCGCACCTTCAGAATGGTCACCTTGAACTTTCTTGCTAACGGCGGTGATAGTTATCCTTTCCTGAATTTTGCCTCAACATTAAACCGGGTAGATTTACTCGCCTCTGCCACCGCACCCCGCACAGGAGCAGCCACCTTTGCTCCTAATGGCAGTGAGCAAGATGCCTTTGCTGAGTACCTCGCTCAGAGTGATACCTTTACTCAGGAAGATGTTGACCCCACTCTAGACCTGCGAATTCAAAACCTCGCATTTCGCAACGAGGCCGTATTCAGCGACGCCATTACAGGTGGCAGTGGCAACGATACCCTCAATGGCACGAATGCTGACGATACCATTTTTGGTCGCGACGGCAACGATCTGCTCAATGGCGGCGAGGGCAAAAACAAACTCTACGGCGGCGCAGGGAATGACCGAATCAACAGCGGTAGGGAGAATGACCTGCTTGATGGCGGTAGCGGCAACGACATCATCAACGCGGGTGAGGGCAACAATACCGTCTTTGCTGGTGCAGGCAACGATACTATCAATACTGGATCGGGGAATGACAAGATTGATGCTGGAGAGGGTATCAATCACATCAACGCAGGTGAAGGGAAAAACACTATTACCGCAGGTGCAGGTAACGATACCATCACCGCCGGTACTGGTAATGATTTCATTAATGCAGGTGCTGGCAACAATAAAATTTACGCCGGAGAAGGGGTTAACACCATTCGTACTGGAGAGGGTGACGATCTCATCCACGGCGGCTCCCGAGCTGATTGGATTGATGCTGGAGCTGGTCAAGATTTAATCTATGCCAACGGCGGCAACAACACAGTCTTCGGTGGCGCTGGTAACGATACCATCTTTACGGGCACTGGCAACGATCTCATCGATGGCGGTTTGGGTAACGATACCCTATGGTTAGGCGGCGGTCGCGACACAGTCATTCTAGCCGCAGGCAATGGCATTGATACTATCAACAAATTCCAACTCGGTAAGACACAACTAGGACTATCCGGTGGTTTAAAGTTTACTGATTTGAGAATTACTCAACAACAAGGCGCAGCACTGATTGAAATTGCCAGCAGCGGTGAAGACTTAGCAAGCCTTTCCTGGGTACAAGCCAGCGCAATTACTAGCAGTAGTTTTGTAACTGTCT
>DNXU01000288.1 GCA_003505715.1 Cyanobacteria bacterium UBA8803
TAGGATATGTTCTCCACAGGCAGCGAAAGCTAAGGGCAAGAAACTGCGGAACCAAAAAAGAAACACTCTCGTTATCTGAAAGAGTGTTTCACTGTGACCATTGCGGTCTAGATATTGATCGTGATTTGAATGCCTCCATTAATTTGGAAAAAGCCGTCAGTTAGACGGGGGAGAGCCTGTGGACAGAGTGCTGCCGACAGTTCTGGACGAAACAGGAAGTAAGCGCCAAGTATCCCCTAGTGCCAGT
Source organism: Cyanobacteria bacterium UBA8803 (assembly GCA_003505715.1). Taxonomy (GTDB): domain Bacteria; phylum Cyanobacteriota; class Cyanobacteriia; order Cyanobacteriales; family Coleofasciculaceae; genus UBA8803. Next base: position 248 of record DNXU01000288.1, read on the forward strand.
TATCTAGTATAGAAAGGTCTAGCGTTGGGTAATTTTGGGTAAGTCTTATGTAACGGTTAAAAACAAGTATCCCATGTAGGGGCGAGTCGCTGTTTTGATGTTGCACTGTCAACGATCAAATTACTTGACTCGCCCTGATTGAATATGGTTTTCCTGTAATTTTTCTACCTGCTTAACGGGATTGGAAGTGTATGCGACCAGAACCCAAGTACAAACCAGGACTATTTTCTCCCCTCGAAAAGGCTGTTACCCCAAACTGATAAACTCCGCCCAGCAAAGGATTGCTGTTGGTATTGAGGGTAACGGTTACGGTATTTCCCGGAGCAACTGGTTGGTCAAATACCACAGTGATATCATTAGCGTCAGCAGGGGCATTCCCACCTATGTTAGCCAGGGGAATTGATGAGCCACTAGCCCAACTGTCACCGATAAAAGCTCGACTCTGACTCTCATCAAAACTGATTTGTTCTAAATTCTCTTTCTGGGTAATCTTCACTGCTTGCAGGGGTTCTCCGGCATCTTCAGGCACCTGAATCGTAAATTGATAGGTTGCCGGAACCGTGGGACTGGTGTTGCTAGCTGCAACGCGAATTAAGCGGGGAGAGCGATTAAAAAAGGTCTGTCCTTCACCGATCTCGACGGCACGGGCAGGTAAGATAGATAGGGAAGTTGGCACTAAAAGACCTAACAGAAGTACTGTACTGCCCAGAAGTCCCGCCTTGGTGGAATACCAATTACGAGTATTGTGAGACATGGGTTTTTCCTCCGATTGAATAAGTAGCCTGAAACTGGCCGAACTCAACACTACGCCATCGGTAAACCCAAGCTCCCTGTTAATATATAAAGGCTTGGGAGATAAACCGCTAACTGTTGAGCTGAAGTTTTCTGGTTAATCGTTATTAAAAGATGCTGAGCTGAGATTCTCTTAATAGCTTGATGAGAAATGGATAAGAATTTATTCTCTAATGATAGCAAAAAGAAAAAAATCAGAGCGAGTCGAGTTACAGTACAGGGTGTGGAAGGTGGGTTGTCAAACAGCCACGGTACATTTATCCACAATGCTTCACCCTGCCTCCACGAAGAGTGCTTAAGAGGAGTCCCCCCACAAACTGCGTATAGCAATGCCTCTTAAGTCAAAACCCGCCCTGGGACAGGTTTTATTAGGGGCGATCTGCCGGACATCATATAAAACCTAACTCCGTAGGGTGCGTTACGCCAAGCTAACGCAGCACCTCTAAGACATAACAACAAATGGAGAACTGAGACTCAGCAGTTCATCTTATCGGATCGAGAGCAAGCTAAACTGATAAAACTGGCTGTGCTGGCCGATTCTCTTTTCCCGAGAACTCCCCCACGCACAACTCCCAGAATCAAATTATTTCCCCCCTCTCTCCCTCATCCCTCATCCCTCTCCCTTGAGTTACTATGCCTGCATTTTTATTAGAAGTTGGTACAGAAGAACTACCCGCAGATTTTGTCGATCGAGCGATCGCTCAGTGGCAGTCGCGCCTACCCGAAAGCCTTGCCGAGCAATTCCTAGCCCCAGAGGCAATTGAAGTTTACGGCACCCCCCGACGCCTTGCCGTACTGATCCAAGGACTGCCATTACAGCAACCCGATCGCGAAGAAGAAATTAAAGGCCCACCTGCTCAAACAGCATTTAAGGACGGTAAACCTACCAAAGCGGCTGAAGGTTTTGCTCGCAAGCAGGGGGTAGAACTGGATGCCCTGGAAGTCAGGGATACCGAGAAAGGGGAATTTGTCTTTGTTGTCAAGAAAATTGTGGGTCGCCCTGCCACTGAGATTCTCGCCGAACTAATTCCGCAATGGATTTTTGAGCTGGAAGGCAAGCGGTTTATGTCTTGGGGAGATGGCGACTTGAGGTTTGCTCGACCCATCCGTTGGTTGGTAGCACTTTTAGATGATACCGTTTTGCCCCTGGAGTTGGTCAATGGTTCCGAGACGATTAAAAGCGATCGCATTTCCTCCGGACACAGAATCTTGCATCCCCAACCCATCGAGATTCCCCAAGCTACTGATTATGTAAAAACTCTGGAATCTGCCTACGTGGTGGTAGAACTGCAAGAACGCCGCCGCAGAATCAACGACCAAGTACAAGCAGCCGCCCAAAACCTAGGGGGTTATGCTCCCATGTACCCAGATTTGTGGGCAGAAGTCACTAACTTAGTCGAATGGCCTACCGCCGTAGTTGGCAAATTTGACTCGGAATTCTTAATCCTACCGCCAGAGGTGGTTACCACCGTGATGGTAACTCACCAGCGTTATTTTCCAGTTTTCAAAGATGAAAACGCTACTGAATTAACCCCCTATTTCATTACCATTTCTAACGGTGACCCTGCTAAATCCGCCATTATTGCTGCCGGAAACGAGCGGGTGATCCGAGCCAGATTAGCGGACGGTCAGTATTTCTATAAAACTGACTTAGCCTCACCCCTAGAAAGCTACTTAACCCAGTTAGAGAAAGTAACTTTTCAAGACGAGTTAGGTTCAGTGCGCCAGAAAGTAGAGCGAATTGAGAAAATAGCCGCTCAGATTGCCGACCAACTGGTAATATCCCCAACAGAGCGTCAAGATATTCTCAGGGCAGCGCAGCTTTGCAAAAATGACCTCGTCACTCAAATGGTCTACGAGTTTCCCGAATTACAAGGAGTGATGGGACAAAAATACGCTGCCGCTAGTGGCGAATCTGAGGCCGTGGCAACGGCAATTTTCGAGCATTATTTACCTAGAGGGGCAAGCGATCGCCTCCCCCAAACTCTCACGGGCAGAGTGGTCGGTTTAGCCGATCGTCTTGATACTTTAGTGAGTATCTTCGGCTTGGGAATGCTACCTACAGGTTCGTCCGACCCCTTTGCCCTGCGCCGTGCAGCCAATGGGGTGATTAATATTACTTGGGATGCTAACTTAACTATCAATTTGGCTCAACTATTGCAAGATATCTGTGCAGATTTCGTAGCGGCTTATCCCGGCAAAGCCTCCCCTGTAGAGCAGTTACAGGAGTTTTTCTTACAACGCCTTCGCACCCTGCTACAAGAAGAACGAAATATTGATTATGATTTGGTCAATGCCGTTTTAGGTGAAAATGATGCTGAGTATACAGAACGAGCATTAAAAGATGTCTTAGATGCCCGCGATCGCGCCCTATTCCTGCAAGAAATCCGGAACAACGGCAAGCTAGATGAAATCTACGAAACCGTCAACCGTTCGGCGCGTTTATCCGTACAAGGAAAGTTAGATTTCCAACAACTAGACCCAACAGCAGTTGTACGTCCAGAACTGTTTGAGAAATCAAGCGAACCAGCATTTTATAATGCCTTGGTTGAGTTAGTACCCCAAACTCAAGCCGCTCAAAAAGAGCGCAATTACCAACAAGTAGTTGAAGCGCTAGCCAAAATCACCCCTACCGTTAGCACTTTCTTTGACGATAAGGAAAAAGGGGTGATGGTAATGGACGACAACCTGGAAATCCGGCAGAATCGTTTGAATCTACTAGGGTTACTGCGCAATCACGCCAGAGTTTTAGCAGATTTTGGGGCAATTGTAAAAAGTTAGACCTGGGAAGGTTCATCGTTCATCGTTCATGGCGTCTTTATTCCAATAAAAGTTAAGGGTTCTCCCTCACCCCCTCACCCC
>DNXU01000011.1 GCA_003505715.1 Cyanobacteria bacterium UBA8803
CCTATTATTCTCTAAAAGCTCTCCGATATGACCGATCAGTAGAGCTTTTCTATTTTCTGTGCTGGCTGACCAAGAGAGCTAACTCTAAACCTGGTTATTCTGGCGCTCTGAGGTAAAATGTATTTTATGTTACATGATAAGGGGTCAGGGATGATGGGTAATCGACCAGAATTGCTGACCTATTACCGATTACCAATTACCAATTATCAAGTATTAGATTAACTTATCACGGCACCTTTGGCAGAGCGATTGCAAACTGCTGTACCGTGATATCCTGATGTTTGCGACCTGCTTCCCAGCGTATTTTCACGATGAGGCTTGCAGTTTCTCTATTCCCTTTGTTGCATTATAAGAAGTGTAGTCTGCCATGTTCTCATCTGAATTTCCCCAAGAGAATGGGCAATCTGATAACGGTAACGTCACGCTGACCGATGAAGCTGGGCGATCGCTCAATTGTTACATTGAGAAGTCCCTGGAAGTAGACGGTATTGAATACCTGCTCCTTATGCCAGTGGACTCCCCGATCCAAATTGTTGCCTGGGACGAAGAAAGCGAGGGGGACTTCGCCGATGCCACCTTGGTTGAAGACGAGGAGGAAATCGACGAAATCTTCCCCGATGCTCAAGCAGTTCTGGCTGAGCAAAACCTTACGCTCAAGCGTACTGCTTATACTCTGACAGTGGCAGGTGAAGTCCCGCCACCGGATGAGGAAGAGATCCTCACTATTGAAGTTGAGGAAGATAACGTTGAACTAGAGCCGGAGGAGTTTCAGTTGCTTGCTAGCTTCTATCATGAAGAGCAGGAGTATGGAATTTACACCCCCCTCGATCCCCTGCTATTTTTAGCCCGCACGAACCAGGACGGTCAACCAGAACTGCTGGCTCCAGAAGATTTTAAAAAAGTGCAGCCCCTACTGGAAGATTTGTTATTTGATGAAGATGAATTAGAATAATCAATTTTGGGTACTGGGAGTTGAAGGAGGAGTGATGAGGGATGAAGGATGAATAAACGAGTCCTTAATCATCCCTCATCCTTATAGCCCTCCTCCTGGAGAAGTTTCTAGGTACAGAAATTGATGAAAACAGCTCAACGCATATCTAATTGGTTCTATTATCTCCTGCTGCTGCCCGTAACCCTGGGGATTGGCGTCTGGCAGGGTTGGGCGTGGTGGAGTTGGGCACAAGCCCCACCCACTTCAGACCGTTCAGGAAAATTAGAGGCAGATACGGCTATCCAAATTCAGATTCCTCCAGGCACGGGCGCACAGCAAATCGGTCAAGATTTACAAGCGGCAGGGATAATTCGTTCTGCTGATGCATGGAGGCTCTGGACCTATTGGCTAAAGTGGCAAGACCGGGAAGGGGGGTATAAAGCCGGAACATACAAGCTGTCCCCTACTCAACCGCTATCGGCGATCGCAGAAAAAATTTGGACGGGTGAAGTAATGCAGCTATCCTTCACCATTCCTGAAGGATGGTCGCTACCACAGATGGCAACCTATTTTGAATCTCTAGGGTATTTCACAGCACAAGAGTTCCTTACCGCTGCCAGCCAGATCCCCAAAGACCAGTACCCCTGGTTACCAAGTAACTTACCTCACTTGGAAGGGTATTTATTTCCAGACACCTATCAGTTGCCAAGCGATCGCGTATCGCCCCAACAAGTGATTCAACAAATGCTCAAACGTTTTGAGCAGGTTGCCTTACCAGTGTATCAACAAGGAAAGGGTCAAACCCAGCTCAACCTCAACCAGTGGGTTACCTTAGCCAGTCTGGTAGAAAAAGAGGCGGTAATTCCAGAGGAACGGCCTCTCATTGCTGGTGTCTTTGCTGCACGTTTGCAGCGTGGGATGAAACTTGAAAGCGATCCCACCGTTGAATACGGCCTAGGCATTCGCCAAACTGCTGACCAGCCTTTGACTTACGCCCAGGTCAAAATGCCGTCTCCTTACAACACCTATCTCAACCCTGGACTGCCACCCACTCCCATTGCCAGTCCAGGTTTGGCCAGTTTTAAAGCTGCTCTCGCTCCCCAAAAAACTGATTATCTATTTTTTGTGGCTCGCTACGATGGTACTCACCTTTTCAGTAAAACCCTAGCCGCTCACGAAGCCGCTAAAGATGCCATTCGCCAACAAAGGGAAGCGCAGCAGAAGCAGACTCAGTGAAGGGAGTAGGACAACTAGAGGTATGAACAACATAGTTGCTTCTCAAAGAGAGTAGTTTCTCTCTCTTCACTCCCGGCCTCCCCACTCCCTCAGACTGCTACGCTAGAGAAGGACGGAACCATCAAGGTTTGCCACCTCACGCTGAAACGTATCAATTTGCCAAATACTAGCCGACTAATCGTAGCTGCCTATGTCTTGGGTATCAAATTTACAACCTGACTTAATCCTAGGAGGCCCAATCTTGAGTCTCACCCAAGATATCCTAAAGCATTATCAGCTAAAGGGTTTAGTACTAGATGTTGATGAAACCTTAGTTCCCCTGAAGGCAAGTCAGGCATCGGAGGATCTAATGCAGTGGGTAGAACAAATCAGACCCGTGGCATCGCTGTGGCTGGTGAGCAATAATTTAAGCGAGAATCGGATTGGTAAGATTGCTAATTCCCTCAATTTGCCCTATATGTTCGGAGCAGGTAAGCCCTCCCGACGTAAGTTAAAAAAAGCGGCTGAAGCCATGAATTTGCCAGTGGAACAGGTTGCTATGGTAGGCGATCGCTTGTTCACCGATGTCTTGGCCGGTAATCGCTTGGGTATGTTCACCATTTTGGTGGAACCGATGGTCGATGCTCCCATGGCTGCGGTTTCACACCCCATTCGGGATTTTGAAGTGTGGTTTTCTGAGATTTTAGGGGTTTCACTCACAGGAAAGCAACAAAACTTAAATAAAAATGACAAATCAAGATAAACTGAAATATAAAGAAAAGATTACGAAATCTTAGCGTCAGCAAAATGTATGGGATTCTTAATATTAGTTCAAATGGGGTCAGCCAATATAAAGACCCTAACTATAAAAAACCCGTTATTATCCTATTCCCAGCGCTAAGCTTCCTATTATTAGGGGCTGAGCGCTTTATAATTTTTTGTATTTTTTTAGTTGTCAGTGGTTAGTTGTCAAAAGATTGTTGTTAAAGTTGGCACATCTAGTCTGACCCAACCGATAACAGGTCAGCTAGCCCTCTCGACCATTGCCACCATAATTGAAACCCTAACGAGGCTGCGGTCTGCCGGCCACGGCGTTGTGCTAGTCACTTCTGGTGCTGTAGGAGTTGGTTGCGTGCGGCTGGGGTTAAAGTCACGACCCCAGACGCTGGCACTCAAGCAAGCAGTAGCAGCCGTAGGTCAAGGACGGCTGATGCGAGTGTACGACGATTTGTTTACAAGCTTGGAGCAACCGATTGCTCAAGTATTGTTAAGCCGCCGTGACTTTATGCAGCGTAGCTGCTATGTCAATGCCTATGCCACGTTTCGGGAACTGCTAGAGTTAGGGATCATTCCTGTCGTCAATGAAAATGATACGGTGGCTGTAGAGGAATTAAAATTTGGGGATAACGATACCTTAAGTGCCCTAGTGGCTAGTTTAATTGAAGCCGATTGGTTGTTTTTATTAACTGACGTAGACAGGCTTTACTCAGCAGATCCACGTCAGGTGCCAGATGCTCAACCCATTGCCTTAGTAAACCGGATTGAAGAGTTAGAAGAACTGCAAATCCAAACAGGTGATGCGGGTTCCCAGTGGGGGACTGGCGGCATGGTGACCAAAATTTCCGCAGCACGGATTGCTACGAGTGCGGGAGTGAGGACAGTCATTACCGAAGGACGACGCCCGGATACCATTGAAAAAATCTTAGAGGGAGAACCTTTGGGAACTCAGTTTGCTCCCCAACCCCGCACAGATAACGCCCGCAAGCGCTGGATTGCTCACAGTTTACTGCCTACTGGGAAAATTTATCTGGATAACGGTGCAATTGCTGCCATTTCTAAGGCGGGTAAGTCCCTGTTAGCCGCAGGAATTACCAAGATTGAGGGGGATTTTCGCTCTTCAGATGCCGTACAGCTGTGTGACAGCAATGGTGCGGAAATTGCCAGGGGCTTGGTTAATTACAGCAGTAACGAACTTTTAAAGATTCGGGGGCGCAAATCCGAGGAAATTCCCGCCATTTTGGGCTATGCAGGAGCGGAAACAGTGGTACATCGGGATAATTTGGTCTTGATTAGTTAGGGTTAGCTGAATAAGTCTTTTCGTGGGGGTAGGGAACTCTTAACAGGGAACGGAGAACAGTTTTTAGGGAAAACTCTTTCAGCAAAAAAAACGCTCTCCTGTG